>CAMNIA010000020.1 GCA_946540105.1 uncultured Prevotella sp.
AGGCAATAGTCATAGATGCCATCGTAGCTCAGCCGCTGGCGCAGACCTGCCCAGACGCCCGTTCCATAGTCCTGAATCACCTGTCCATCAACAAAACGGCAGCGATGCCCCGTTGGCGAGAAGTCATAGTAACACAGACGCACATCGTGACCGTTCTCACGCAGTCCCTTCACCTGATAGTGGATTTTCTTCGAGATGCCGCTATGCTCAGAAAAGCCATGATATACTAGAAACAGTATTTTCATAAACACTATTTTTGTGCAAAAATAATAAAAAAATATTGGAACCATCAACTTTTCCGTATCTTTTTGCATTATTGCAAAAAAGATATCAAATATTCATCGCTCCGCAATGCGGACAACGGCCCTTGTTGCGCAACTTAGCGCCACACTGACCACAACGAAAAGAGTAGTGGTAACGATAATACCGACGGAGTGCGAAGAAAACATAAGCTATCAGCAACAGGTATCCTATATAATATAAGGTAAATATACTAAAGATAACGTAGTCAACAGCACAGACACTGGCAAGCCCAGCCAGATAGAGAATGGCATCGGAAGTGGAAGGGAGCTGACGGAAGGTATCCTCAACGGCAGCTACTCCAGTAATGATAATGGCCCACACGGAGGCGACGAAGAGTCCTAAGTGGAAGGGTAAAGCAAAAGGATTGAGAGATGGGTGGAAATAGTAGTGCCGCCACGACTCAGCACCAAAGAGCTGGATAGAGGCATAAAGGGTAGCAGAGGCAGCTACGAGCAAGCATAGTGCCATGGGATAAGGAGAGTCGATATCACGAAAATGGACGAGATAAGCCTGATGCCGCTCCAAGCGATGCATAGCATAGGCACCTCCCACCAATACACAGAATGCCATAAACACCAATAGGTGAACATCGGAGAAGAGGTCTATGAACTGAGAAATAGGATCATCAGGTGATACCCCATTCAGGAGCTCACTCTCACGAATCCATCCCTGTATAGTCTCATCGTGTGCCACCTTAACCCATACGGAGTCTATACTATCGGTAGGCAACGTTTGGATATCTGCCACTACTACACGCTCGCCCTTTGAAACATAGAGGGTATCGAAGGCATAGTCGGGTAAGGCATCAGCAAGGGGAAGCTGTGAGGCTGTGACAATGAAGTTGTAGTTTTGGGTATAGTGATGGGTTGTCGAGAAGGAGATGGAGTCTATTTGTTGCTCAGTCAGTGACCACGCATCAGGAGTCTGCTGCCCTTGGTTGTAACAGGAGGCGAGCAGCATGACCATGATAATGCACATATAATGCTTAACGTTCCGCATAAACATTCATCTGACAGTGTTTACAATCGAACTCCAGGCGAAACTTATGCCCATCGGCCATGCGTAATGAGAGTGGCTCTTTAAAGTTTGGACGATGTCCTCCGTGCTTAACACAACAGCCCAGTTCGAAACGCAAGCAGTGGCGACACTGCATGAGCGGACGCTGATCAGGGCTCACCTCATAAGCAGTCAACTTGTCTGCACCATAGAACTGCTGTGCCAAATGATTTGAAATAGTGTCTGGGAGAAGACGAAGGGGGTAAGGCGAACCAACAGGGGTAGTATGGGTGGTATTTCTACCAGGATTAGTCCTACTTGCCTTTAAGAGTTTCTCAACGAGTTTCCGACGCAATTCACTGAGCACGCTGTTGGGAATGAACCAAGCAAAATCATCCGGTAGCTCAACAGCACTTGCCTCATAGGGTGTTCCACCCAGTTTGGACAGTTGAAGTCGGATGTTGTCATGTTGAGGTTTGGCAGCTGGCTGATGCGCGCAAGGCACGTTTACCATATGCTCCCCACTAGAAAGAGTGAAACCGTCTGAAGAAGTCTTAAGGTTCAAAGTGATTGGGATGCGCCGTTCTGCTGTTGTACGCGAGAAGACGCGTTCTAACTCCATGTCATGATTGCGATAGAGTGCCATGCCTGGCCGAAGGTGAGGAGGCATCTGCTGAGGAAAAAGGCGATTACCCTCTACCCTATTGACACGGAATCCCTCCAACTCGCGATCGCGGTTTAGGAAACAGAGACCATCACCATTTGCGAATGAGGCTGTACCTGCCACATTAAACGAATCACGGCGCAATTCTTTTACAGTACCGACATACTCACCAATGGCTTTTGGTGTATCAGGAGAGAAAATGCCTTGCTGACGACCATGAAGGAAATAGCTGGTAAAGCCGCGATTAAAGGTCTTGCTAAGGTTTGGAACAAAACTATAGAGACAATGGCCATAAGAGGCTCGTTGATACAGATTCGGATGACGGCGGATGATGTCGTTCAGGCGTTGACTATAAGCCGCAACCACATTCTTGACATAGCCGACATCCTTTAAACGCCCTTCAATCTTGAACGAAGTAGCTCCTGACTCTATGAGTTCTTCAAGATGGTTACTCTGATTGAGATCTTTCAGTGAAAGTAGGTGCCGTTGGTGTATTATTTCCTGACCATCAGCATCGAGAAGGTCGAACTTCATGCGACACACTTGAGCACACTCGCCCCGATTGGCCGACCGCCCATAGCAGTGTTGTGATGCATAACAACATCCGCTGTAGCTGACACAGAGAGCACCATGAACGAAGACTTCCAACTCTACATCAGGAACAGCCTCATGGATAGCACGAATTTCTTCTGAAGACAACTCACGGGCCAACACCACACGGCTGAAGCCTTGTTCGCGTAGCCAACGCACCTTCTCTATGCTGCGATTATCGGTCTGTGTGGAGGCGTGAAGAGAAACCGGAAAAGATGTCATGTCCTTGGATAATTGGAGTATAGCCATGTCCTGTACAAGGATGGCATCGACTGCGATATCACAAAGTTGTTGCAGCAGCTGACGGACATCATTCAACTCGTGGTCATAGAGAAGCGTATTGACAGTAACATAGACCTTCGCTCCAAAGGTGTGGGCATACAGACACAAGGAATGAATGTCATCAATGCTATTGCCTGCAGCGGCACGTGCACCAAAATGGCTGGCACCTATGTAAACAGCATCGGCACCATGGTCTATGGCAGCCTTTCCACATTCCAAATTCTTAGCAGGAGCTAACAGTTCTAGTGTTCTCAATTGATAATTACTTTATCTCATTAATATCGTAAGGCGTCTCTTGATAGACATAGTAGTTAATCCAATTGGAATACAGCAGGTTGGCATGGGCACGCCAGGTGACAAGCGGTTCGTTCTTTGGATTATTATCCCTATAGTAATTGCGGGGCAGTTCGACATCGCTGCGGATGTCTTTATCACGGCGATATTCTGTATCAAGGGTATAAGGCGCATACTCCAGATGTCCAGTAATAAAGAACTCACGTCCACCTCGTGCCATCACCATACTGACACCACTATCCTCTGACTCAGCAATGAGTTGCAAGTCAGGATTAGAAAGAATGTCTTCACGGTGTAATTCGGTATGACGACTATGAGGCATCTGGAACACATCATCGAAACCACGAAAGATTGGCAATTGAGGTTGAAGGGCGCGTTGAGGAAATATGCCAAACATCTTCTTCTGTAGAGGATATTTGGGGATGCCATAATGATAATAGAGTCCGGCCTGAGCCGCCCAGCAGATGTACATGGTGCTGTAGACATGAGTACGTGCCCACTTAAAGATATCCTGCATCTCTGCCCAGTAGCTAACATCCTCGAATTCCAACTGCTCAACAGGAGCTCCTGTAATAATCATACCGTCAAACTTCTCAGTACTTAGTTCTGCGAAGTCACGATAGAAGAGCATCATGTGTTCTATGGGAGTATTCTTTGGAGTATGGCTCTTCAATTTCATAAAAGTGATATCCAGCTGAAGAGGAGTATTTGATAGCAAACGGATAAGGTCTGTCTCTGTCGTTATCTTCAGTGGCATGAGGTTTAGAATGACAATCCGCAAAGGTCGGATATCCTGCATATGAGCACGAGAGGCATCCATTACGAAAATATTCTCATGCTTCAGCAGTTCTATTGCGGGTAGTTTATCGGGTAATCTTAATGGCATTGTGAATAATGTTATTAAAGATTTAAAACTTAGTGAACCTTAAAGACTATTGCAGACACATTGTCATAGCCGCCTGCCTCGATGGCTGCCTCGCAAAGCCGATTGGCTGATGCGCCTTCACCAAGAAGATGCTCAATGGTCATATCTGGCACCATGTCATTCAAGCCATCTGAGCATAGTAAATAGGTATCTCCAGGAAGGAAGTCTTCGGTCATCTCTATGATGTCTAAAAACAAATTCTTACTGCCAGCTCCAATACAGTTAGTAATTACATTAGAGTGCTTGGTCTGACCTGTCAATGTATTCAAAGAATGGTCAGTAGTCAACTGGAGCAGATGTCCTTCGCGTAACCGATAGAGACGGCTGTCACCACAATTAAACCAAAAGTAATGCTGATTATAGTAAAGAATACCAACCAGGGTTGTTCCCATGTCACGCATTGTAGGGTCGGCGCTACCATGAGAGTTCACCATGTTATTGACTGATTGTAGCCACTCCATCATATACTCAATGACCTCACCGCTAGACAAACCGCGAGGTAAATCATTCACATAAAAATGCAGATTTGACAATACAAGCTCACTGGCGACTTCACCGGCGCGATGGCCTCCCATGCCATCAGCTATAGCGATAACGAACTGATAGTTATTGTCTGTTTCAAATTCTGTCTGGTAGGCATCGCTGCGAACCTGCTTATCAAAGGCCAGAGCCATATCTTCATTGTTGCTTCGTACACAACCAACACGGCTGGCGGCCGTTAATACGATTTTACTCATGATAGCAATACAAATTCTGAAATACGAATCTTTTTTTATTCTTTATTATTTATACGCGCGTAAAAAATCACGCCTCAACTAATGCTCACCTGCAAGTTGATGTTGGCCAGTGTGACAATATCACCTGCCTTTATAGTCATCGGAACATCGGGTTGTAGGTCACGCTGGTTGAGTTTAGTTCCGTTAGATGAGTGTTTATCTATAATAGCCCAGCCTGAATCAGGACGGTAAATGAGTTGGGCATGAACACCTGAAATGTACATGTTTCCCTCAAACAGCTGAGCGTATGGTCCCTGTCGCCTACCAATAACGGCACCATTAACCCCCACCATACGAATGTCGAGTGTGGGGTTGTAGAGTGTCAGCATCGGTATGCCGCTCTGTGTTGGCAGGTTAGCACCTTCAGGTACGCGACGGGATGATGCTTCAGTCAACTGCGGAGCGACAACGCTGACATCAGAAATACTCACCGACGAATGACTCTGCTGCGGCTTCTGCTTTTGCAGTTCGTCAAGACTGACCATCAAGCCTCCGCAGTGCGTACAGCGGCGTCCCATGCCCACCCGGCCACAGTTGCTGCAATATACTAATGCTTCGCCACACTGATCACAGTAATGGGAATCGTCTTCTATCTCTTCTTTACAGTTTGGACAAATTATCATAGTGTTTCTTTAATATCTTCTGGCATAATCAACTGATAGGTTTCCTTTGTCACCTCGGTCTGCGGCATGCTGCTAACACGAATCGACAACTGCTGGATGGTGGCATCAAGCATGTTGCGCATTTCACGGGCATTGCCGAACGAGGCATCCTTGGAGACGACACGACGGCAAATGAGGTCAAGCAACTTGAACTCAGCCTCAGGCGACAACTTGTAGTTATCCTTAGAAGCCATCTTCTTGAAGATTGCCAACAGTTCGTCTTCATTATAGTCATCAATGTGCATCTTGTGTGTGAAACGACTGGCCAGTCCTGGGTTGACAGCCAGGAACTGCTCCATCTCGTTCTGATAGCCTGCTGCTATGACCACAAACTTGCCACGGTCATCCTCCATTCGCTTCATCAGGGTATCAATGGCTTCCTTTCCGTATTGATCATTTTCGGAGGATAGCGTATAAGCCTCATCAATAAAGAGAATACCACCCATTGCCTTGTCACACATATTGTTGACTATCTTAGGAGTCTCTCCCATATACTTTCCAACCAACGTTGCACGACTGGCCTCAATGACACGACTGGTAGGAAGAATATCCATGGCCTGGAGCACCTCACCCATCTTACGGGCGACACTGGTCTTACCCGTACCAGGATTACCCGTCAAGATAAAGTTCATGGAAAGCTGTTGCACATGGCCTGCACCTGCTGCTGCACGCTGCTTCATAAACATGCTCTGAACGGCCAGACGGCGTATCATGTTCTTGACAGAACGCATGCCGATGAATTCGTCAAGCTCGTTGAGTACCTCATCAAGAGGACGTGCCTTCTCTGCAGGTTCGATTTCGAGGTCGGCAGATGTGATACGGTACATATCCTCGTCCTTGAAGTCGGGATTTCCCATCATGCTGACAAGGCGCTGACTCTGTTTCTCCACAGCCTGATCAAAAATGCGACGCGCCTCACGTGCATTGCCGAAGTTCTTGTCACGACGCAGATATAGTTGTTCGAACTGGCGGTGAATAGTAGCCTGTGTCTCTTCGTCAATCGTGAAGTTTTTACCCTTGGCCAAGTTAATAAATATCTCTGTGAGCTCGTCGGGTGTATAGTCATCGAAGTGGATGGTCTGTGTAAAGCGACTCTTCAGTCCTGGGTTGGAGTCGATAAAGTCGTGCATATTGTCAGTATAACCTGCCACTATACATACAAACTTACCACGGTCATCCTCCAATCGCTTCAGCAGTGTGTCAATAGCCTCGGCTCCGAAAGAGTCTTGGTCATTAGATTTCAGCGTATATGCCTCGTCAATAAACAACACACCACCCAAAGCAGAATCAATGAGTTGGTTGGTCTTAATAGCAGTCTGTCCTGCGAAGCCTGCCACGAGTTTCGAGCGATCTGCCTCTATTAGCTGACCACGTGAGACAATGCCCAATGTACGGAACACATCAGCCATAATGCGGGCGACGGTGGTCTTACCCGTACCCGGATTTCCTGTAAACACATAGTGTTTCCCTTGGAAGGTATTCGTTTCGCCACGCCGTATCTGCAGGTTAAGGAAGGCAGCAAGGTTAGATATTTCTTTCTTGACACCAGCCAGACCCACCATTCCGTTAAGCTTAGCCAGACAATCCTTATAGTCAACAGCCTTAGGAGCCTCGTATGGAATATCTTCTACAGCAATGGTCATCAGTTCTTCATTCGACAGTGCTGAGATATCAACATTACGCAAGCGCTCTGCCTGCTTGGCACATATCTTCTCGAACAACTGACGCATGGTACGTCCGTTTGCGAAATCCTTGTCACGCGAGTTATACAACTCGGTAATCATCTTCAGCGTCAACTCCTGAGCCTCAGGCGAGAAGATGTATTTCTTCTCCTTGCCAAAGACCTGCATAATCTGGAACAACTGATCGGGTGTATAATCCTCAATATTGAGGAAATAGCTGAAACGGCTGCGTACACCAGGATTGATACGGAAGAGGTTGTCCATCTCCTGACGATAACCTGCTGCGATGACCACGAACTTGCCACGGTCGTCCTCCATGCGCTTCATGAGTTGCTCCAAAGCCTGAGCACCTTGCTGGTCACGATCTCCACCACTGCTTACTGGTGCCAAGGTGTATGCCTCGTCAACAAACAGGATGCCACCCATCGCTTTATCGCACAGGGCATCAACCACCTTAGGTGTCTCGCCCTGGTAGGGGCTTACCATCTTCGAACGGTCTACCTCTACCACGTGACCACTGTCCAGATAGCCTATACTCTCCAATATCTCACCCAGCTTACGGGCAATGGTAGTCTTACCTGTACCAGGGTTACCCGTCAGAACGATATGGATTCCAACCTTCTCCTGTTCACCTAAGCCTCGCTGAGCCCGCTCAATGTTATTATGGACTGTATAAGCAATCTCCTTGACCGCCTTCTTGACCTCGTCCATTCCGATGTAACGGTCTAAGTCGCTCAGAATGTCATCCAGTGAGCGCTCTTCAGGAACATAGCCACGAATGTCCTGTTCCTCAACCATCTGGGCTTGCGTTCCACGGCTGATAAACGAAGTGAAAATATCCTCTGCCGTCTTCACAGCAACATGGGCATAGCCGAAAGTATCGTCCTTTATCTTTATCTGATATTGGAAGAAGCGAAGCATTTTAGATTCTGCTTCTGGAGTATAGGCAGCAATGCCATATTTGGTACGCAGTTCCAGCTTACAGATGTCACACAAATCCTGATAGGTCGGTGTTGGCAGCCGGAAGGTATATTTGAAGCGGTTCTGCGCTGCGGGGTTAGCCGACAGGAAGTCATCCAGTCCCTTAGGTAAACCTGCCATAATGACAATTGGGTTCTCGTCCCATTTGTCCATCTCCACAAACAACTTGTCCAACGGATTCACCTGATTGGAGTATCGGTCTGGCAACAGCTTCTGTACGTTATCGAAGAACAAGATACCTCCCCGTGCATTTTTCACGTTGTCATCCCACTTATCCACAAAGCGTTGATAGTCAACCGCATCAACCATTGTCAGCTTGGGCTTATCGATAATCTTATGCTGATAGAAGTAGTCACGGAGCACTTCTGCCAGTGCGGTCTTACCTGTTCCCGTCTCACCAATAATGATGGTATTCACGCTCAGACGTACATTGATAACATCTTTGCGCGAATGCAGATAGGTGTAGGTGTCAACCACCGTCTTCAGCTGCTGCTTCACCTCATCGAGACCAATCATGCGGTCCAGCACGTTCTGTTGAACGAGCGGTTTTCCACACCAGCGGCAGAATTTGGCAATCTGGCGGTTCTCCTTTTGACAATGTTCACATATCATATTATTGTATCTCTCTATTTTTATCTCGGTTCTTACTTATTTCTTGTCCACTTGCTCGTCTTTGGCTGGTTCTGCAGCCTCCTGATTGTCCTCATCAGCTGACTGACCTGCCTCTTCTTCTTGATTGGCAGCCTCCTTCAGCTGATTCACCACCTTCTCTACAGAAGGCTTCTGACCTGGCAGTTTCATGTCCACCAACTTGGGGCTGAACAGCACCAATTCCATCAAGACTACGAATACCATTAGACTCCATAGTATATAATGGATGACGGACTCGCCACTGATAGAGCGCACCTGGTTGTTCACATCATCGAGGATGGCGAACTTCGAGCCCTTGAAGCGGTAGGACTTCTGCTTGAAGGTGTAATAAAGCGGTTCCAGAAGCGTTGTCTTCACATCATCAGCCATCACTCCGTCAATGAGCAGGTTGTCGCTCTTGGAATCAGTACGGAAGTCTGTCAAGCGACACACAAGCATATAGACAAGAGAAATAGCAGCAATGGCAGGAGCAAACAATCCTGAATAGTTGGCATCAACGAATTCCAACAGCTTTACGGGAATCCATGCTGTCAATAATCCAGCGAGACCGAAAAGACTGCATAGGATGAAGCCATAACCCTTGAAGTAGAATCGCAGTCCTACTATCAAGGCTGTAATACCTCCTACCGGCAGGATGATGGCATAGTTAGCGTGTTCCAACAAGCTGGCGTGGTTGTCAATGCCAAAAATCAGTATCATGGCAATCCAGATGACACTCAAGGCATAGAACGTGATTTTCCAGATACGTTCTTTGTTCTTGGCGCGTTTATATCCATCGGTAACTTCCTTATACTTGTTGGCAGTCTCCTTCTTCGCTGTCAGATAACGCTTATAGTGAATCTGGTTCTGGTCTATTTCGCCCAACTTCAACACCCACTCTTCCAGACGGTGCTCATAGCTGTAGGGCTCCTCAAATGTCTGGTGGGGGTCTTCATGGTAGAAGACGGCCATCCACTGACTCAGTGCACCACGACGGCATGCCGAGAGCAACAAAGGACGCATTGTCACAGGGTCGTTGGCGCCACCCTCCGTCAAATCGGCACCGTTCTTAAGAACCTTACCATTCTCCAATACGTATGTCGGCAAGGCACCAAGAATGCGGCAGAAGCGATAGGCAGCAGTACGTAAGTCATATGCTCCTAACCGCTCGCGGTTCTCCTCACTCTTCAGGTCAAAACAAGCCTTTGCCTCGCTGAGTTGCTCTACCCAGCCATGCAGACGGGCAAAGTACTGGAAACGACCTTCGGCATCAGCATAGTCGGCTATGCGCTCATTAAATGTCTTGCTGTCTAAGTTCTCCCATTCTCTCAGTTCCTGACACAATATCTCGCCGACTTTATATGGGGTGTCAGCATCGCGCAGGTCATATGCCACTTCGCGGTCTATGTTGTACAGCACGCGATAACCCATTGAGCGACTCGGCTTCTGGTCTTGTGTCAGTATGCGTAAGGCTTCACACGCCATTTTGTCTTCATGGCTATACATCCATGACAACAGGCGTCCGTCACTCAGGCTGAGCCACTCGTCCTCGCTGCAGTCTTCATAGCCAAAAGAGTGAATAATGTCTGCCATCGTTGCCGAAGGATACTTCACCAGGAACGGTATCTCTGGATCTACCTCGTAGACCATTCTCAAGATGGCGATGCGTGTTGGCATGGTGCTCTCCTTGGCAAAATAGCTGCGCAGCCGGTTGACGTTTGCCTTCGAGTGGGTTTCTATATATAAGAAAAGCGTGTCGTTAGGGTTACGCAAAGCCAGGGAGTATTCCTCCTGATAGCTCAGTACCGAGATGGCTAAGCTGTGCAGGTCTTCACAGTTATTGCCTCGGACATCCTTGTACGGGAAGGTCGGCTCCATGACATAGACAGACTCCATAAGTCCGGCATGCTGATCGGCAGGATAGCGGTTGACCACGATGTCCTTGACCGCAGAACTTAGCTTCACATTACCACACTGCTCCAGCCACCCTGAAATACGTCCACCATAGAGGTAGTTGCAAGCCAGTTGCTCGTTGTCCAGCAGCAAGGGTATCAGTTCGTGAACATTATCCGCTACCAAGTTGCGCTCTGGGTCAACCACAAAGCTGCGGTATTTCAGCAGAGGTGAGGAGATGTCGACCTTGACATCCTCGCCCAGGAACCAGCGTTCCACCTCGTCATAGCTCCAACGGCTGCTGGGGTTGACGGCTGTCAGACCTTGCACCAACATCTTCACACGGTTGGGTAATTCGTTGATGCGTGGCAGACGTCCCTCGTTCTTCTTGCGCATCATGACGCGCTCGTTCTGGCTTAGTGGATTCTCGCCCAGCCAGAGCGTCATCAGTGTGATGCCCAGCGAATAGTAGTCAGCTGCAGGAGTAATCTCTACCTCACCGTCAATGACATCGTTATACATTTCCGGAGCGGCATAGACAGGTGTACGAGCCTGTGTGGTGCGGTGCAACCGCTCGTTGCCCTCCATGACACTGCTGATGCCAAAGTCACCAAGAACCACCTCTTTGTGGTCTTTGTCACGGAAGAAATAGTTGCTCGGTTTGATATCCTTATGGATGACGTTGTTGTTATGACAATAAGCCAGTGCTGCAGCAGCCTGCAGGGCGATACGGCGGAATTGGTTGAAATCGCCGTTCAAGTCGTAGTCGGCAAAAGTGCCACCCTTCAGATACTCCATGAGTTCGTAGTCGCGGTTCTTGCCATCCACATAGGTCTTGCCATAATCGGTCACCTTGACCACCATCTCGAAATTGAAGTTCTGGACAATGCGCATCAGCGTCTTTTTAATGATGAAGCTTGGGTAATAGACCTTCAGCACCATCTGCCCTTCATCACCCTCGACGAGAAAGACCTGCGCCTCGCCAGAGTTGTCACTCAGGCACTTGACGGCTCTATACATCCTACCTTTCAACACAAAGTCCGCAGCCGTGTCATCCTGACTACTGCTACGGGCGGTATTCTCTGGTCTGATAGTCACCTCACCTTGGGCAACTGAGGGTTGTGGAGCTCCAACGCGGGTGGTGGTAGTCATGCCTGGAGCTGTTGTCAATGCCCCTCCAGCCTGTGCCTGTGTCTTTGTCACGTCGTCCATGAATTATTTGTCGTCTTTAATTTCGTCTGTACTATTTTTACCTAAAATCACCCACTTGCCGCCCAGATGTGGTTTGGCACATCCGCAAGGACTGCTGTGCATGGCATGTTTCCAGTTGCACACCCAAGCCAGTCGAACCCCCTGGGGTTTAGATGCCATGGCGAAGTTACGTGCTTTGACTGGCGATGCCGAGGGTTGTACTGCCAACTTATCGAGAATGGATGACAGCATTTTTATCTTGACAGATTTCTGTTCTTCCAACTCCTCCCTTGTCATACGCTTTGAGGTGACGGGAGGAATGATGGGCTGCGGAACACCCTCGTCCTTAGCCAGCAGTGTCAATACGCGTTCGCGCAGCTTCTGACTCATTTGCTCCTTCACAATGTCTCGCTCGGAATTGTAGGGCAATGCATTTTCCAGCTTCGAGTAGTCACGAACAATCTCCAACAGCTCTTGGAAATCAGGGTTCTTATGCAGTTCCTTAACCAGTTCTTTGGCCTCAGCTGTCAGCGCTGACCCACACTTCTTGCAGAAGGCAAACTCGTTCAGCGTGTTACAGGTAGGACACACCAGACCTCCACGCGGACTGCCACACTCTGGGCAGTAAGCCTCATCGCCTTTCAGACGGGCACCACAATAGGAGCAGACGTCCTTCTTGACATAGTGGTGGCATACTTCACAGAAGTCAGCATCAGGGTCTATCTCTGCACCACAGTGGGGACATACCGCCGTACCAATGGGCTGACCGCACTGGGCACAGAACATGGCTTCCATCTCGTTGATGGCTCCACAATGGGGGCATCGCTTACCTGTTGCCTGTCGTTGCTGCTGTTGTTGAAATACCTGTTGTACTGGGGCTGCCGGCTCCTGTGGTCTGGCCGTACGCTCTCTCACCTGTTGGGGGCGCACCGTGATGTCGGCGTTGTCGGTATAGGGAATGTTTTCGTTAGTCATTATAGTAGTGATTCAAAAAATACTTGTGCAAAGATAGACAATTTTTTTGTAACTACACAAAAAAACCGCCGTAAATTTCATTTACGACGGCATTTTTTTTATTTTTGACGTGAAAAACTTACCAAAGCGACAGTCGTTGCGCCTTCGGTATAAACATTTTATCACCTTCTTTCACACCAAAAGCATCATACCAAGCATCGATATGTGGCAGCGCCCCATTGACTCTCCACCGTCCCAATGAGTGGGGGTCGCTCTTTGTACGGTTTCTTATCTCATCATCATTGATGTTTCCTGCCCACACACCGGCATAAGCAAGGAAGAAGCGCTGGTCGGCAGTCAGTCCGTCAATGACAGGAAGCGGTTGGCGCTTCGTTGCGTTCTTATAGGCGTACCATGCCACTTGCAAACCACCGTGGTCGGCAAGGTTCTCTCCCAGTGTCAGTCGACCGTTGGCTTTCAGTCCTGGAAGCACCTCAATGGCAGAGAAAAAGTCAGCATACTTATCCGTACGCAATGTAAAGTTCTTTCCATCTGAAGTAGTCCACCAGTCGTGCATGTTTCCATCCTTGTCGTATTGGCGTCCTTGGTCATCAAATCCATGAGTCATCTCGTGACCTATCACGACACCGATGGCACCATAGTTGAAGGCATCGTCGGCAGTGGGGTCGAAGAACGGAACTTGCAGAATACCAGCAGGGAAGCATATCTCGTTGGTTGTCGGATTATAATAGGCATTGACCGTCTGGGGTGTCATAAACCACTCATCCCTGTCGACGGGTTTTCCGGCTTTCTTCTCAATCATGTGTGCATTCCAGAAACGGGTACACTCTTCCAGATTTTCGAAGTACGATTTTTTCGCATCTATCTTCAGTCCGCTCAGGTCGGTCCACTTGTCAGGATAACCAATCTTGACATAGAACGTGTTCAGCTTCAAGAGTGCGTTCACCTTGGTAGAGTCGTCCATCCACCCCTGGGCTGCAATGCGTTCACCCAAAGCGATGCGCAGGTTTTCTACCAGTGTCTTCATGCGTTGTTTGGAGGTCTCTGGGAAATACTTCTTTACGTAGATGCGACCCAAGGCCTCGCCCATCACACTCTCCAGCTGATTGGTAGAGCGGCGCCACAACGGATGGTCTTCTTTCTTACCCGAGAACACCTTGCCATAGAAATCAAAGTTGGCAGCACGGACCTCATCGCTCAGACAGCCGGCAGCACCGGTTATCTGCCCCCACTCCATCACGTCGCGATACTCGGCAGCCGTCATGTCGGCAAACAGCTTGTCAGCAGCATCGAGGAAGGCTGGCTGACCCACTACCATCTCTTTCAGATACTGGCTTTTGATGCCCTTGGCATTCATCTGTGCCTCCAGTTGCAGGTGGGGATAGCGCCCATTGAACTCTTGCAGCGTCATCTTGTTGTAGTTGGCTTGTGGGTCACGCAGTTCCGTACGTGACTTCGAGGCTTTAGCCAGAGCCAACTCCACGCGCATGATGTTTTTCATCTTCTTCTGGGCAGCACCTTTGGTGAAGCCGAAGAGTTGGAACATGCGCACAATATGCTGCTTGTAGGCCTCTCTAATCTTCGTGGTGGCTTGGTCGGTCTCCAGATAGTAATCCTTCTGCCCCAGTGTCAGTCCGCCCTGCGCCAAACAGAGAATGTTCATTGTGGCATTCTTTTCATCCGAGCTAATGTAAGCCACAAAGAATTCTGACTCTCCGTAAGGCATCATGCGCAGTTGCTCCTGAAACAGCTGTTCCTTGGTCTTGGCAGCCTCCAGCCTGCGAATGACTGGCATCAGGGGCTCCACGCCCTCGCGGTCACGGCGCACGGAGTCCATAGCCAGCTTGTACAGGTCACTCAGTTTCTGTTCTACGCTTCCTTCAGGATAGGTGTTCGACTGCAGCTCTTTCAAGATACCGTTAATGCGTTTGTTGTTGTCTTCGGCCAAGCGGTCGAAACTGCCAAAGCGTGAATAGGCAGCTGGCAGCGGATTCGCTTTCATCCATCCGCCACAGGCATATTCGTAGAAGTCGTCGGCAGGGCGCACCTTCGTGTTCAGGTCGTTCATGTTGATGCCCGACTGTAGCTGTGCCGATGCAGTCCCCGTCACCATTCCTAATGCCATCATTGCTAAAATTTTTTTCATTTGTTTATTTATAATTTATTACATCTTACTTCTCTTAATTTTTCATCTTTCATCTTTAATTTCCTTACATCGCTCCATTTCTTCAGAGAATTTCTCCCAACGCTCCACCTCCTTGTCCAAGGCTTCTTTCGTTGAGGTATACTCAGTGACAAGCGTCATGTCCGAGGCGTTCTCAGGCTTCATCAACAGTGCGTCCAGTTCTTTGAGTCTTCGCTCCATATCACTGATTTTCCGTTCCGACTCCTCGACGGCTCGCTCTGCCTTACGCAACAGTTTTTGCTGTTCCTTATGGGCTGCCCATCCCTCAGCACCTCCTGCAGACTTTTGTGGTGCGACATTCTTGCGCTGCTCCACTTCCTTGGCTGCAACATGGTCGCTCTGACCTTGCGGCATGACAACAGGGGCTGATTCTCCTTTTCTAATCCAGTCATAGATGCCTCCCAAGAACTCCCTGACTTTGCCGCCGCCAAACTCATATACCTTGCTGACGAGTCCGTCCAGGAACTCACGGTCGTGGCTCACGATGATGGCGGTGCCATCGAAGGCTCGTATAGCTTCTTTCAGCACGTCTTTCGATGCCATGTCCAAGTGGTTGGTGGGCTCGTCAAGAATGAGCAGGTTGACGGGTTCAAGCAGCAGTCGTATCATAGCCAGCCGGCTGCGCTCGCCACCACTCAGCACCTTCACTTTCTTGTCGCTCTCTTCGCCTCCAAACATAAAAGCACCCAGAATATCATTGATTTTCAGGCGGATGTCGCCCTTGGCAACATTGTCGATAGTCTGGAAGACGGTCAGAGACTCATCCAGCAGCTGGGCTTGATTTTGGGCGAAATAGCCTATCTGTACATTGTGTCCCACCTTTAAGTGTCCGTCAAAGGGAATTTCACCCATGATGCACTTCACCAATGTCGACTTACCCTCACCGTTGCGTCCCACAAAAGCTACTTTCTCACCTCTGCGAATACTGAGGTTCACACCACGGAACACGTTATGCGGTCCGTAGCTTTTTGCCACGTCCTCACAGATGACGGGGAAGTCGCCACTTCTGAGACAAGGGGGGAACTTCAGGTGCAGGGCGGAGTTGTCGACCTCATCGACCTCAATGGGTACAATCTTCTCCAGCTGTTTCACCTTCTGCTGCACCTGTACGGCTTTTGTGGCCTGATAGCGGAAGCGCTCAATGAAGGCTTTCATGTCAGCTATTTCCTTCTGCTGGTTTTCGTAGGCCCGCAGTTGCTGTTCACGGCGCTCGCGGCGCAGCGTGACATACTCGTCATATTTTACCTTATAGTCAATCACCCTTCCGCACGAGATTTCAAGCGTACGGCTGGTGACGTTATTGATGAATGCACGGTCGTGGCTCACTAGCACTACGGCGGTTGACGGTTTCCCCGTCAGCAGTTCCTTCTCCAGCCAGCGTATGCTCTCAATATCCAGATGGTTGGTGGGCTCGTCGAGCAACAGCACATCGGGGTGCCTCAACAGTATCTTGGCTAGCTCTATGCGCATGCGCCAACCACCTGAGAACTCGCTGGTGGGACGGTCGAAGTCATCGCGCCGAAAACCTAGACCCAGAAGGGTACGCTCCAGTTCTGCGGCACAGTTGTCGGCACCCATCATGAGGTAACGCTCGTGCTCCTGCGTATAGCGTTCTACCAGTGCCATGTAGCTTTCGCTCTCATAGTCCGTGCGACTGCTCATCTCCTGCTCCAGTTCTTCCACAAGGGCTTTCAGACGCGCCACGTCACTGAAGGCTTTCTCAGCCTCCTGACGGACGGTGGTGTCGTCTTGCAGCACCATGACCTGCGGCAGATACCCAACAACAGTACCCTGTGGCACACTGACCACCCCGCTGGTGGGTGTCTGCATGCCACAGAGTATCTTGAGCAGTGTCGACTTGCCGGCTCCGTTCTTGCCCACCAAGGCTATGCGGTCGCGGTCGTTCACCACGAAGTTTACATCACGGAATAGCGGCCGTGCACTGAATGCTACGCTTAATGACTCTACGCTAATCACTGTTTACTGATTTTCTGCTGCCATTTCCAGGCACTCTTCAGCACCTCGTCGATTGGGGTCTCTGCCTTCCATCCCAGCACTTTATTAGCCTTGTCAACATTGCCCCATACTTGCTCTATGTCGCCTTCACGACGCGGCGCATAGGTCCAGTTCACCTTCACGCCGGTGGCACGTTCAAAACCTTCAACGACCTCAAGGGTTGACAGTCCGCGACCCGTTCCGATGTTGAATACCTCTACCGACTCTGCCTCAGGATTGTCGAGCACGCGCTCCATGGCTTTCACGTGAGCCTTAGCCAGGTCAACCACGTAAATGTAGTCGCGGATACAGGTCTTGTCGGGCGTGTTATAGTCGTTGCCGAAAATCTTCAGCTGCTGACGGATTCCAATAGCTGTCTGGGTGACAAAAGGTATCAGGTTCATGGGCACGCCGTTAGGCAGTTCGCCGATGAGTGCCGTAGGATGAGCACCTATGGGGTTGAAATAGCGCAGGATGATGCTCTTGATGGGGGCACCCGAGTGGATGTAGTCCTGTATTATCTCTTCGTTTATCTGCTTGGTATTCCCATAGGGCGACAGGGCCTTCTGGATGGGAGCATCCTCCGTTACGGGCAGGTTCTCGGGCGAAGGCTGTCCGTAAACGGTACAGCTGCTTGAGAAGATGATGCCCTTCACGCCGTACTGCGGCATCAGTTCCAGCAAGTTGATAAGCGACACCAGGTTGTTGCGGTAGTACATCAGCGGTTTCTCCACGCTCTCACCCACAGCCTTGGAGGCAGCAAAGTGAATGATGCCCTCTATCTTCGGATACTTCTGGAAGACGGCTGTCATCGCCTCCTTATCGCAGCAGTCCACCTGCTCGAAGGCGGGGCGCTTGCCCGTTATTTTCTCAATGCCGTCCAACACCTTTATGTTGGAATTAGAGAGGTTGTCAACTATGACCACCTCGTAACCTGCCTCCTGCAGTTCTACCGTTGTGTGGCTGCCAATGAAACCGGTGCCACCAGTCACAAGAATCGTTTGTTTCATATTTGCTTTTGTTCGTGGTTTTTCAATTTGGCGACAAAATTACAAATTTGCGGGCAAAACACAAAAGAAAAATTGATTTTCTTTATTTTTAGTGACCTTACGTGCCACCTTTGTCATTTGAGCAACTCTTTTGGTTTGTAATGTTTTTTGCTAACGGTTAAAGTTTAATGGTTTTGCCTTGTTTTATCGCGTTTTAAGTCCTTCTGAGCATTTCATTGATTTACTACGAGCATTTCAATGATTTGCCGGTAGAGAAACGTTGATTTGCTCCGAGCGTTTCAACGTGTTGCTTTTCGGGCTTTTATTTCGATCATAAAAAGTAAGAAAATTTCAGATACAAAGCAAACGTTTTCTAGATTTTCTACCTCCCTCCTCATACAGCAACCATCGGTTCAGATGCTATGACAGCGGATGTCAGTCACCTGTACCCTTGGCATTTTGCAGTTGCACAAACATTAGGTTCCGGTCCATCGTCCTACAACGGTGGACTTTTTTGTTTTTGGAC
>CAMNIA010000021.1 GCA_946540105.1 uncultured Prevotella sp.
GTTTCAAGATTCAGGATTCAAGATTCAAGTACAGCACAAAAAAAATTGATTGTCTCACGACAACCAATCTTTAAATTAACCTTAATAATCTAATACCATGAAAAACACGGTGCAAATGTAACGTTTTTATTTTAAAAACTATCTTTTTGGCAACTTTTTGCTAAAACATTTAACTTTACTTAAAGGTATCGTTCTCCCATTTAAGATTTGTTGGGAAAGTTTCTATCACTTTCTGATTCTCAATAGCAGGACGCTCAAGATAGCCAGAGGGCTGTACCGTCAGCGTTGCCGGTTGAGGGCTGAGGGTTGCTATCACAGGAGACGCAGACTGCAACAGTGAGGGCTGCAACACATAACGGCTGAGGGGCAGAGGCCGCCAGCGGAGGGAGTAGAACTGAACGGTGCTTTCCTTGATGTCATAGCCGTAGGTGGAGACCACGCAAAGTATCTGTTGGCAGCTGTCAACAGGCTGAGAGACATCCAACAAGCATAGCTGCATGCGACAGCCCTCGCTGAGCTTGATGTCGGCAAAGTCGGAAGTCAGTGTCAGCAGTTCGCTCTTGCCACCCAGGGCATTACGCACCTCGGCTTTCATGCCCGCCTCCTTGAAGTCGATGCAGTCCAAGCGGTTGTTCTGCGTCAGCGTTGGTGCCAGGCTGTCGGGCATGGTTTGCAGGATGTCGCGCACCTTGGTTTGTGCCATAGATGTATATGACACAAACAAGGTCAACGCAATCAGTATCGTTCTCATAGACATCGGCATATTTATCCCCTACCCGGTCGTAAGTCATGAACACGCACGGCCTTGCCCTCGCTCTGTGGCAGCGAACCTTTCTTGACCAGCTTGACACGCGGAGTCAACAGGATTTCGTCCTTGAGGGCACGCTGAATGTCGCGTGTCATCTTCTGCAACTCTGGATAAACATCGGTGGTCAGACCATCGAGTTCGACCTCTACGGTCATGATGTCGTTGTCATTCTCGGTGTCGAGGGTGATGAGGTAGTTGCTGCCCAAGCCAGGATATTGCACGAGGATTTTCTCGACCTGCATTGGGAACACATTGACACCCTTGATGATGAACATATCGTCGGTACGTCCCTTGATGCGGTCGATGCGGCGATGTGTGCGTCCGCACTTACACTCACCCGGGATGATGCGGGTGAGGTCGCGTGTGCGATAACGCAGAATGGGCATCATGGTGCGGTCGAGTGTGGTCAGCACCATCTCACCGATTTCCCCGTCGGGTACGGGTTCGAGCGTGTCAGGGTCGACAATTTCGAGGATGTAGTTATCTTCCCAGAGATGCATGCCGCATTGCTCCTTACACTCGAAGGCAACACCAGGACCATTCATCTCCGTCATGCCAAACGAGTTGTAAGCCTTGACACCTAACAGGCGCTCAATGCGGCGGCGCTGTTCCTCAGTATGTGGTTCGGCACCGATGAACAGTGTGCGGAGCTTGGTAGAACGAGGGTCGACACCCTCTTCCTGGAAGACCTCAGCCAAGCGGATGGCATAAGACGGAATGGCATGCAGACAGGTTGTTCCGAAATCCTTAATGAACATGATCTGACGCTTCGAGTTACCTGCGGCAGCAGGCACCGTCGTGGCACCAAGCTTCTCGGCACCATACTGGAAACCCAGTCCGCCCGTAAACATACCATAGCCGCTGGAGTTTTGGAAGACATCGGTATCGCGACAGCCCACCATATACATGTCACGTGCAATCATGTTGGCCCAAGAGTCAATGTCATGACGTGAATAGGTGACAACGGTAGGATGTCCCGTTGTGCCGCTAGTGGAATGAATGCGGATGGCATCCTTCATATCACCCCCCACAAGTCCGAACGGATAGTTGTCGCGCAAGTCCTGCTTGGTGGTAAACGGAATCTTGCGGATGTCGCTGACACACTGGATGCTGTCAGGCGTTATGCCCAACTCCCCCAGTCGTTTGCCATAGAATGGTGACTTGAGTGCGACTGCAATACTCTTACGTAACTTCTCTACCTGCAGCTTCTCCAGTGCCTCGCGAGGCATGGTTTCCAGTTCCGGCTGCCAATACTCTTCTTTGTTCAACATAATTCTTTATCTAGTTTTGTTTAACTGCATCATCATGACGGCTGCAAGGCCTGCCGTCTCCGTACGCAGACGGCTCGCGCCCAGATGGACCGACTTGAAACCACACGCCACAGCGGTCTGCACCTCACTGATGGAGAAATCACCCTCAGGACCTATCATCACAAGGGCATCGTCCACGGGGGAAGCCTGTTTCAGTTCATCGAAAAGATAGGTGCGCGGTATCTCGTCATAGCAATGGGCGATGTATTTCCTGCCTTCGAACGGCTGGCGGACAAAGTCCTCGAAGTGTGTCATATCATTGAGTTGCGTCATCCAAGCCTTATGGCTCTGCTTGGCGGCAGCTATGACAATCTTCTCCAGACGCGGCAGTTTGACCAGGCGGCGCTCGGAAAACTGACAATTGAGGAAAGAAATTTCGTCAATGCCGACCTCGACAGCCTTCTCCACCATCCACTCCATGCGGTCAATCATCTTGGTGGGAGCAATAGCCAGATGGACACGCCCCTGCCACTGGCGCTCTTGAGGAAGGGTCTCCTTGATGGCATAGTCGCAATGGCGGGTATGTGCCAGCGTTACTTCCGCTCGGTAGTAATTGCCTTTACCATCCATCAGCATCATCTCGTCACCTGTCTTCAGGCGAAGCACACGCAAGGCATGCATGGCTTCGTCAGCAGGCAGTTCAGAGGCGATTGCCGCATCGGGGGCGTAGAAGAACCTTACTTCCTTCATCTGTATATTAGTGTTTTATCTCGGTTATGGGTTTCTTCTCTGGCTTGAAGACCAAAGCAAAGGTGATGCCTACCACCAGTGCAAAGGCTGCAAAGATAAACCAGCAGGTCTGCCACTCGCCAACGAGGTAGCCACCCTCCCAGCTGCAGTAGGCATTGACAATCTCGCCTGCCGACAGCGTTCCGATGGTAGCACCAAGTCCGTTCGTCATCATCATGAAGAGACCCTGTGCCGAAGCCTTGATGTTGGGTTCGCACTCCTGGTCGACAAAGATACCACCGGAGACATTGAAGAAGTCGAAGGCAACACCGTAAACGACACACGACAGGATGAAGAAGATGACTCCAGGCATCGCAGGATTGCCAATGCCGAAGAAGCCAAAGCGGAACACCCAGGCGAAGAGTGACATGAGCATCACCACCTTGATGCCGAAGCGCTTGAGGAAGAACGGTATCATCAGGATGCAGCACGCCTCACTAATCTGTGAGATAGAGGTCAGCATCGTGGCATTGTTGGCAGCAAAGGAGTCGGCAAACTCCGGCGTTCCCTTGAAACTAGTCAAGAAAGGACCAGCAAAGCCGTTCGTCACCTGCAGGCACATGCCCAGCAGTGCCGAGAAGATGAAGAACAATGCCATCTGACGGCGCTTGAACAGCTTGAAAGCGTTGAGGCCAAGACTCTCGACAAGCGACACTTTGCCATCCTTCTTCTCAAGCTTGCACTCAGACAGCGTGAAGCAGTAGGCAAAGAGTACCAGACTCAATAGTCCGGAAACGAAGAACTGCATGTAGGTATACTGGAACTTATGGCTATTCTCGCCCAAGGTGAAGCCGAAGCCTGTTTCATCAACAAAGGCGCAGTTGACAAACCACATCGTGGCAATAAAACCTACGGTTCCCAACACACGGATGGGCGGGAAGTCCTTGACGGTATCCAAGCCGTTATTCTTCAGAATGGTGAAAGCAACGGTATTGGTCAATGCTATCGTGGGCATATAGAAAGCCACACTTAAGGTGTAGAGCGCAATAAACAGGGACTTATCGGCGATTTCATTGCCAAAGCCTGCCTGCTCACCCATCCACCAACAGCTAATCATGAAGACTCCGGCAACAAGGTGACAGAGTCCCAGCAAGCGCTGAGGTTGTATGTACTTGTCTGCAACAATACCCATGAGGGTAGGCATAAAGATGCTGACAATACCCTGAATGGCATAGAACCAGCTGATTTTATCACCCAAACCGGCTATGCCGAGATAGTTTCCCATACAGGTGAGGTAAGCTCCCCAAACGGCGAACTCCAGAAAGTTCATTACCGCTAATCTTACTTTTACATTCATAGTGCTAAATTTATTAAGTTAATGGTTTCTCCTATTTATATATATTATTGCAGTTGCTTGTCATGATAGTATGCTAGAACACCGTCGGGTGTCTGCTTCAGCACGACGCGTCCCTGCAGCCACTCAGTTCTTGCCTCCTCCTTTTCTAAAGGGTCCACTCTTACTACGAAGCCCGCTTCCAAGGTTACGACTTGCTGTGTCAGCAACTGCCCTTGCGTCGTGAGCACTTCGTTTGAGGCTATCCGTCTTGACAGAATCTGTTCTTTCATTGGCTGTTTCTTGTAAGTTTTTGTTGTGGAAACGAATGAGCTGCATCTGACTGATAAACATCAGACGGCGGATGTCACCAGACTCTTCACTGCCAAGATAGACAAAGCCGCGCAGGTCCTTCAGTCTGCTGGTGGTATTGGAGGGGACGCGCAGTTGACAAATACCCTTCTGGGTAGCAACGTTAGCTGAGTGGAACGTGATGCTGTCATTCTCGTAACGAGCACATATGGCAACCGTTGCGCTGGGAGCGCCCGACTGCCAGATGTATTCTGTCATGAACTGGAACATGAATGAGTCACCCAGCAGGAATGTCGAATCGGCATTCACGGTGAAGTCGAAGCGGTTATTGACCGTTCGGGGTATGAGCATCACATCCACAGGTCCTACCCAGATATTGGCAGTGTCGCCGCTGGTACCATACTGAGAATACTGGTGCAAATCACCAACGACAGCCCCTATCCTCTCCGCCTCGTCAGCCAAGCGCATATTCACATTACCGTAAATATCCTTGAGCCGGTCAAGATGAGAATAATAATACACCAGAGAGGAGTCAAAGACAGCTTCGGTGACATCATATTTCTTCAGCACTGCTTGGAAGTAAGCGTTCTGCTGCACATCGGGACTGGAGGCGTAATCACTCTTTGCCATTGCTATTGCCAGATGGTAGTCATAGAGAATGTTCTCCATGTCGTTTGGCTGGATGTATTCCGACGGAACGGTGGGTTTGCAACCCATCACCATCAGCAGGGCAATGATATACGTCAGGCAATGCTTCATGAAGATGCCGTTTGTGATGTTTCTGCCGCCTCTTTGTCTTTTCTTGACGGCATTCTGACTGACAACTCGCTGATTTCCTTACGATAGAACAGAAGCAACAGCACGACACCCACGGAGATGGAGGCATCGGCAAAGTTGAAGATGGGACTGAAGAAGATGTAGGGCTCGCCTCCTACCCACGGCATCCATTGCGGCCAGGTGGTTACGATGATGGGGAAATAGAACATATCAACCACCTTGCCT
The DNA here is from genome assembly GCA_946540105.1 of uncultured Prevotella sp. Classification (GTDB taxonomy): domain Bacteria; phylum Bacteroidota; class Bacteroidia; order Bacteroidales; family Bacteroidaceae; genus Prevotella. The sequence goes on from CAMNIA010000021.1 coordinate 5,435, forward strand.
GTCAGGAAAGAAGCATATCCAGTTCCGAAGGGTACAAAATAGCTCAGGTAGTATTCCGATGAGGCGTTGAAGATGAGACCATAGAACATCGAGTCAAAAATGTTTCCAGCAGCTCCCGCCAGAATCATTGACAAGCAAACAATATATCCCATACGGGCTTTCTGCTTCACCTGTTGTGTGATGTACCATCCCAGTAAGGCTACTGCCACGATGCGGAAGATGCTCAGCACCAGCTTGGAACCGATTTCCATGCCGTAAGCCATACCGTTATTCTCGATGAAGACGATTTTAAACCACGACAGGATTTCTATCTGTTCGTGAAGCGTCATGTGGGTCTTGACCCAGATTTTTATGACCTGATCTATGACGAGTATCATCAGCACGAGGAGTGCTGCTACCCATCCACGCCTTACAACAGCTGTATGCTGGCTCACCTTCTTTGTCCTTACTTCTTCTGTTCTTATGTCTTATGCCTTTTTACTTCTTGCTTGCCATTTTTGACTCCACACTCAGCGTGGCATGAGGTACGGCGCGCAGACGCTCCTTGGGAATGAGTTTTCCCGTGATGCGGTCAATGCCGTAGGTCTTGTTCTCGATGCGGGTCAGCGCAGCCTTCAAACCACTAATGAACTTCTGTTGGCGGGCTGCCAACGAGATGATTTCCTCTTTAGACTGGGTGACACTACCCTCTTCCAGTGCTTTGTACGTGGGTGAAGTGTCATCGACATCGTTGGAGTCTTGATTCATCAGTGCACGCATCATCTGGTCATAGTCACGCTTGGCCAGTGCCAACTTCTCATTGATAATCTGACGGAACTCCTCGAGTTCCTCGTCAGTGTAACGTGTTTTTTCAGCCATAATACTTAAGATTTGGTTATTTTAATATGAATTGTAAACTCGTCAAATTGAACTTCCTGACCATCGTTGGCAGCTAGCTGCAAGTCATCAGCTAACACCTGACGGGCAATATAGTCACCAAAGGCTTCGACAGCTTTGGTCGTTGCCTCATTAGGTTCGATGCTCACGCGAATGTGGTCCGTAATTTCCAGTCCGCTCTTTTTACGCATATTCTGGATGCGGTTGACAAGCTCGCGAGCCATACCTTCGGCACGCAGTTCGTCGGTTAGCGTAATGTCAAGGGCTACTGTCAGATTGCCTTCATTGCCTACCAGCCATCCGGGGATGTCCTCGCTGATGATTTCGACATCGGCGGCTTCGATGGTGACGGGCTGTCCCTCAACCGTAATGTCAAGGGTGCCGTTAGCTTCAAGCGCTGCTATTTGCTCCTGCGAAAGGGCATCGACGGCAGCAGCCACAGCCTTCATTATCTTTCCGAACTTCTTTCCCATGGTACGGAAGTTACACTTCACCTTCTTTACCAGAATGCCTGCACCTTCGACAAACTTCACATCCTTGACATTGACCTCCTGCAGGAAGATCTGCTTCACGCTCTCAATGGCTTCGCGCTGGGCATTGTCAACAGGTGGTATCATCAGTGTCTGCAGCGGCTGCTTCACCTTGATGCTCTCCTTGCGGCGCAGTGCCAGCACGATGGTGGTGATGCGCTGGGCAACAGCCATGCGCTCCTCAAGGTCTTTGTTGACCAGCGAGGCGTTGAATTCGGGGAATTTGTCCAGATGGACGCTATCCAAGGCACCACCGAGGTCCTTGTAAATCTGGTCGGCAAAGAACGGAGCAAAAGGAGCCAACAACTTGGCGACAGTCATCAGACACTCATACAAGGTCTGGTAGGCAGCCAACTTGTCATTGTCCATATCCTTACCCCAGAAGCGTTTCTTGTTGAGGCGGACGTACCAGTTGGAGAGATCTTCATCAACAAACTGATCTATCAGTCTGCCGGCACGTGTGGGGTCATAGCCGTCCATCTCGCGCTGAACACCTTCTACCAGCGAGTTCAGACAGGACAGAATCCAGCGGTCGAACTCGGGACGCTCGCTGACGGGAATCTGTGGTGTCTGCGGGTCGAAGTTGTCGACATTGGCATACATCGCAAAGAGCGAGTAAGTATTATACAAGGTGCCAAAGAACTTGCGACTGATTTCAGCGACTCCCTCTGGGTCGAACTTCAAGTTGTCCCAAGGTTCCGAATTCGTCATCATATACAGGCGGACGGCATCGCTTCCGTACTTCTCAATCATATCGAAGGGATTAACCACGTTACCCACATGCTTCGACATCTTGTTACCCTTGGCATCCAGGACCAAACCGCTGGAGATGACATTCTTGAAGGCAACACTGTCGAAAATCATCGTGGCAATGGCATGCAGGGTGAAGAACCATCCACGTGTCTGGTCTACGCCCTCGTTGATAAAGTCGCAGGGGAAGGCAATGTTCTTGTCAATGAGGTCGCGGTTTTCGAACGGATAGTGAACCTGTGCATAAGGCATGGAACCGGAATCGAACCACACATCAATGAGGTCGCTCTCGCGCTTCATCTTCTTACCCGTCTTTGATACAAGATAGATATAATCGACATACGGACGGTGCAGGTCTATCTTGTCATAGTTTTCACGGCTCATGTCACCAGGAACAAAACCTTTGTCTTTCAACGGGTTCGAGGTCATAAAGCCTGCCTTTACGGATTTCTCGATTTCATCGTAGAGCTCTTCGATGCTTCCTATGCAGATTTCCTCGCCCTCCTCAGAGCGCCAGATTGGCAGGGGCGTGCCCCAGAAGCGGCTGCGGCTGAGGTTCCAGTCATTCAGGTTGTCAAGCCAGTTGCCAAAACGACCTGTACCCGTAGACTCAGGCTGCCAGTTGATGGTCTTGTTCAGCTCGCTCATACGCTCCTTCTTAGCAGTGGACTTAATGAACCAGCTGTCCAGCGGATAGTACAGCACCGGCTTGTCAGTGCGCCAGCAGTGTGGATAGTTGTGAACGTGCTTCTCAATCTTGAACACCTTGTTCTGTGCCTTCAGGTCCATGCAGATAGAGATGTCGAGTGTTTCGTCCTTGTCGGTCAGTGTGTCATCATAAGCATTCTTCACATAGCGGCCTGCGAACTTGTTCCACTCAGCAACATTCACATAATTCTTCACGAACTCCGGGTCAAGGTCTTCTGTGACGAAGTATTTACCTTGCAGGTCTACAACAGGACGCTCAGCGCCTTTCTTGTCAATCAACACGATTGGGCAGATACCGGCTTTCTTAGCAACGAAAGCATCGTCGGCACCGAAATTCGGTGCAATATGCACGATACCTGCACCATCCTCGGTAGTAACATAGTCACCAGGAATCACACGGAAAGCATCGCCCATGGGTTTGATAGCCGGCATCAGCTGTTCATACTCCATGCCTACAAGGTCTGTACCCTTATAGCGAGCAACGATGCGATAGGGAATCAGCTTCTCACCGCGTTTGTATTCTGGCATTTCGCCGCCATCGGTGATACATCCTTCTGCTGGCAGATAAGCATTCAGACGAGCTTCGGCCAGCACCAGTGTCACCTTGTCGGCAGTATAGGGATTGTAGGTTTCAACAGCCACATAATCAATCTTCGGACCTACGCAGAGCGCTGAGTTGGCAGCCAGTGTCCAGGGAGTTGTAGTCCAAGCAAGGAAATAGGGCGTCCCCCACTCTTCTGCAAACTTGGCAAACTCCGGATGCTGCTTGCCGAGTTTCATCTTAAACTGAGCGGTACACGTGGTGTCCTTCACATCGCGATAACAGCCGGGCTGGTTCAGCTCGTGACTCGACAGGCCAGTTCCTGCAGCAGGAGAATAAGGTTGGATGGTATAGCCTTTGTAAAGCAGATTCTTCTCATAGAACTGCTTCAGCAGCCACCACAGTGTTTCGATATATTTGTTCTCGTAGGTGATGTAGGGATGGTCCAAATCGACGAAATAACCCATCTTCTCAGTTAACTCGCGCCACTCGGCAGTGTACATCATCACATTCTCGCGACATTTCTTGTTGTAGTCCTCTGTCGAGATGTATTTGGCGCTTTCTTTATTGTCGATGTCAGCTTTGGTGATACCCAGTTCCTTCTCTACTCCCAACTCCACGGGCAGTCCGTGAGTATCCCAGCCAGCCTTGCGTTTCACCTGGAAGCCCTGCATGGTCTTGTAGCGGTTGAAGGTGTCCTTGATGCTACGTGCAAGCACGTGGTGGATGCCAGGATGTCCGTTGGCAGAGGGAGGACCCTCGAAAAACACAAACTGCGGACAACCCTCACGCTCGGTTACTGAGCGCCAAAACACATTCTTTTCCTTCCACATCTGCAGGATGTCGTTGTTTACCTGCGTCAAATTCAAGCCGTTATGCTCGGTGAATCTCTTTGCCATTTTCTATTTTCTTCTGATTTATTTCCAAATATATACCTTATTAGCCTGCAAAGGTAATCATTTTTTTTTATATTGCAAAAATAATTACCTTATTCTTTTCCTTGATGCCTTTAATCATCGGAAATGCTCAAGAAAAATGCAGGGAGAGAACAGCCTCCGTAGCATCAGAGACTGCCACACGGGAATCGACACGAAGTCCTGGCAACCAAACGACAACTCCCTGTGCATCAACGACTATCAGTTGGCGACGCTTCTCGAAAGCTGTCATCTTGCGGTCTGTCATCAGGTCACTCAGAAGTTTGCGACCTTTCATGCCGTAGGGTATCATCCAATCGCCCTCTGCTACCCTTCGGACTGTCAGCGGAAAAGCGACCTTCTTTGCATCAACAGTTGCCGTAAGAGCATCCTTCGAGACAAAGACAGGCATTTTCTTTACTTCCAGCCGACTTATTTCTGTCTCGTTATGTCCTGTTTCCGGCAAAATGTAAGTACCTTCTTCGGGAATAACGAGCGGTTTCATCGGTTTTAAAGAGGGTTCTACGAGTAACCTATCACGGTCTTTCAATACATCGAAACCCTGAGACGATGTTATCATCGCACCCGTTTCTGCCGCTAAAATCTGATGCACCTGACTGCCGTTAAAACCGTACCGTTTTAAGAATTCGTAGGCTATATAGTTTCTTGAAGCACAATCTTTATACTTACTAAGTATCAGTACGTTACTGTCTTTTACCTCACAAAGCACAGTATCCAAAACAGCCTGAGCACCCTGCAAATTCTCCGTCATCCGCTGTATGTTTTCTACGACAGCAGGATTAAGCTGTCTTAGCAAAGGAAGCACTTGCAGGCGAACTTTATTACGCAGCACATCCGTCTCCAGATTGGTGCTGTCAACAACATACTCCTGCCCCCTTTCGGATAGGAATGTCTCTATGTCAGTTCTCGAAACACAGAGGAGCGGGCGCAATACCACCAATTCAGTGCCAGCTCCAGCACCAGTCCTTAATACAGATTTAGGTTGGATGCCTGTCAAACCGCGTAAGCCTGTGCCTCTTACCATATTCAGCAAGACAGTCTCTGCCGAATCGTCGCGATGATGCGCCACACAGATACCTGCCGCCCCAAGGTCATGACAAAGCTGACCAAACCATCCGTAACGCAACTCACGTGCTGCCATCTCGATGCTTACCTTGTGCAGTTCGGCATAAGAATGTGTATCGAAATGTGCGCGATGCAATGGCACGCCAAGCCGATTGCAAAGAGTCATGCAAAACTGCTCGTCACGATCGGATTCTGCACCTCGAAGATGAAAATTACAATGCGCCGCCTCCACCCGATAACCCGCCTCATGCAAGAGAAGGAGCAAAGCAACGCTATCTGCTCCTCCACTCAAAGCTACAAGATATAAATCGCTGGTATTGAGCAGCTTATTCTTTTTTACAAATCGTTCTATCTCACTCCACATAAAGCACCAAGCCCTTCAGGTATTCACCCTCGGGGTGATAGATATTGACAGGATGATCGGCAGGCTGATGCAGCTGATGCAGGATGCGCACCTTGCGCTTGGCAAGAGCGGCAGCCGTAAAGACAGCATTGCGGAAATGGTCTTTTGTCACTACCTGCGAACAAGAGAAAGTAAACAAAATGCCACCCTTCTCTATCTTCTCGAAAGCCTTCTGGTTGAGACGCGTGTAACCTTTCAGTGCGTTGTGTAAGGCTCCGCGATGCTTAGCGAAAGCGGGAGGATCGAGAATGATGAGGTTGTATGAAGTTGCGGAATTAGCATCAGTGCCTATACCTTCAAGGTATTTAAAGGCATCTTCGCAGAAGGCTTCGTGACGGGGGTCTCCAGGGAAGTTGAGTTCCACGTTTTCCTTCGTCAACTCAATGGCTTTAGCGCTGCTGTCAACACTGTGTACGAGTTCGGCACCTCCACGCATAGCATAGAACGAAAAGCCGCCAGTATAGCAGAACATATTCAAGACACGTTTGCCATGAGCATAGTGTTCCAGCAGGCTGCGGTTTTCGCGCTGATCAACAAAGAATCCTGTTTTCTGTCCCCTCAACCAGTCGACACGGAACTTCAACCCGTTTTCTGTAGCTATATTGTTATCGCCGCCGCCCACCAGAAAGCCCGACATGTCATCGGCAGTCATGAAAGGCAGCGTAGTCTCACTCTTGTAATAGATGTGCGAAATGCGAGATTTCATCACATCCTGCAATACGCGTGCAATATCCTTGCGACACATGTGCATGCCGATGGAATGAGCCTGCATGACTGCTGTCTGGTCATAGACATCAATTATCAAGCCTGGCAGATTGTCGCCCTCGCCATGCACGAGCCGGTAGGTATTGTTCTGTGCATTGTCGGCAATGCCAATGGATTGACGCATAGCCAGCGCAGATGAGAGGCGAGAATGCCAGAATTCATCATCAATGAGGACATCAGAGAATGACAGCACGCGCACGGCAATGGAGCCCTGCTGGTAGTGACCAACCGCGATGAATTCGCCCGAATTGGTTAACACACGAACAATCTCGCCTTCCTCGATGCCGTCTTCCATGTGGTGGATGGCACCAGAAAACACCCATGGGTGAAAACGTCGCAGGCTCTCGTCCTTACCCTTTCGTAGCTGTATCTCCTTGTATTTCTTCATGTTGTATTAAAATATAATCGTTAGTAGTCTTCAGCCTCATCAGTTCTTCATACAACAGGATGCAAGCCCAAGCATCGGTGGCTGCATACAATTTCTGCTTGTCATTCAGGATATCAGCTTCCCAGTTTGATAACTGCTGACGCTTGGAAATCTTCTGTCCGAAGAAGTTTGCATAAAGTTTCTGTAGGCTCATGTCCTCCACTCCTATTTCTTTGACGTGGTCTTGCAAATCAATGAAAAAACCACGATTGAAGTCGCCCAAGCGGCTTAGCTGATGCAGGTCGTCTGTTAACGAGAGCCCTACTTTAGGCACGGTAGTGTCCTCCAAAAGACGTTTCACGGAGGGAGAAAGTCCCAGCTGGCAGAGACGGAAGAGGAAACACACCTCATGACTCGACACCTGTAGTAGCGCCACATTGCGCATAGGACCCTTACGGAATGTCGGACGCGTCTCCGTATCAATACCCAGCAGGGGCTGGGCAAGCAGATAATCGACAGCTTTCTGGGCCTCCGACTCCGTCAATACCACATTGACGCGCCCCTCAAAAAGCACGCGAGGCAATGTGCCAATCTGCGTCTTGTCGAACTTCTGATAAATAGTTTTTTTCATTTCGATTTGCAAAGGTACGAATAAAGAACGAGAAAAACCACATTTCTTTGATTATTCCGCAAAAAAAACGTTCGTTTTTGTTGAAATCTAAGATTTTCTTCGTACTTTTGCACATTATTCTATATAGTAAGGACATTAAACTAGAAATATGGCAAAGAAAAAGAGTACCAAGAGTAACGATAAAACAGCATCTTCTTTCAAAGAAGCCCTTGGATTAGATAAAATTTTCTACAATGAGCGCGTCAACTTCATTCTCGGTGTCTGCTTGTTTGTCATCGCTATTTATTTGGCGTGGGCTTTTGTTTCCTATCTGGTAACGGGCGCTGCCGACCAGAGTCTCATAGACTTTCCTCGTGACGGTGAAATGATGAACGAGAAGCGCGAGTTCCAGAATGCTTGCGGCTCGTTGGGAGCCTACCTGTCACACTTCTTTATAAAGCGGTGTTTTGGTTTGGCAGCCTTCCTCATTCCTGTCTATGTCTTCATGGTATCGCTCAACATGATGCGTGCATATAAAGTCAGACTGCTTAAGTGGTTCTTCTCACTCGCTCTCATCATGATTTGGGCAAGCATCGTGATGGCAAAATTCTTGGAACCGCTGTTCACCGATTCATGCTACAATCCTGGCGGTGACCACGGATTAGCCGTCGCCCAGCAGATAGAGGGATTCATCGGTCTCCCAGGACTTACCGCCCTCCTTGCCATTGTTGCCATCGGCTTCCTGTGCTACCTCAGCATGGAGACGGTTATCATCATCCGTAAGTTCTTCAATCCCATGTACTACCTGAAGCGAATTCCGATGACTATCAGTACAGGAGGACATAGTGAAGAGGGTAATGACACTCACAGCAATGCCATTAACACGCTGGATGACCCTGAGGTCTTTGACGACCCGCAGACGGAAGAAATAGAATTTTCGATGGATGAAGCCGGCGATAATGATGTGCATGCCTACACACCTGAAGGAACAGTAAAAGCTGCTGACACTACAGACGAGGCTGACGAAGAAGGCGACGTGGAGATGACGGTTGATGCAGGCGAGAAAGAGGAGAAGGCCGAAGGCAAGAACCTCGTTGGCAACTATGGAGACATCACGACTCCCTACGACCCTAAACGCGACTTGGAGAACTACCGCTATCCTACCCTTGACCTGCTGAAGAAGTACGAGAGCGACGGCAAGCCGTTTATCGACATGCAAGAGCAGACTGCCAACAAGAACCGCATCGTGGACGTGTTGCGCAACTTCGGCGTAGAGATTTCAAGTATCAAGGCTACCGTTGGTCCTACCATCACACTGTACGAGATAACCCCTGCCCCTGGTGTTCGCATCTCGAGAATTCGTAACCTTGAAGACGACATTGCCCTAAGCCTCTCAGCTCTGGGAATCCGTATCATTGCACCTATTCCTGGCAAGGGAACCATTGGTATTGAGGTACCAAATGCCAAACCCAGCACGGTGTCAATGGAAAGCATACTGAACTCGAAGAAGTTCCAAGAGACAACGATGGAGTTGCCGTGTGCCGTTGGTAAGACGATTACCAATGAGGTCTTCATGTTCGACCTTGCCAAGGCTCCCCACCTGCTTGTTGCTGGTGCCACAGGTCAAGGTAAGTCGGTAGGTCTGAATGCCATCATCACATCTTTATTATATAAGAAGCATCCTGCAGAACTGAAAATCGTGCTCGTTGACCCTAAGAAGGTGGAGTTTAGTGTTTACAGCAGCATCGAGAAACACTTCCTTGCAAAGATACCCGATGACGAAGCTGATCCCATCATCACCGATGTGACAAAAGTCGTTCGCACCCTGAACTCGTTGTGTAAGGAGATGGATATGCGTTACGACCTGCTGAAGATAGCCCAGGCTCGTAACATCAAGGAATACAACAAGAAATTCATAGACCGCCAGCTCAATCCTGAGCACGGACATCGCTTCATGCCATACATTGTTGTGGTTATTGATGAGTTCGGCGACCTGATAATGACGGCAGGCAAAGAAGTAGAATTGCCTATTGCCCGTATAGCTCAGTTAGCTCGTGCCGTTGGTATTCACATGATTATTGCTACGCAGCGTCCTACGACAAACATCATCACTGGTACCATCAAGGCAAACTTCCCCAGCCGTATTGCTTTCCGTGTGGGTGCCATGATTGACTCGCGTACCATCTTAGACAGACCTGGTGCACAGCAGCTTATAGGTCGTGGTGACATGCTGTACCTGAACGGTGGCGAACCCGTTCGTGTGCAGTGCGCCTTCGTTGATACACCTGAGGTGGAGCGCATCAACCAGTTCATCGCTCAGCAGCAAGGCTATCTGTCTGCATTTGAACTGCCAGAGCCCGATACTGATGAAGGAGAAGGCGGTGAGAGCCGTGATGTGGACATGCAGCACCTAGACCCGATGTTCGAGGATGCAGCCCGTCTGATTGTTCGCGAGCAAAGCGGTTCCACGAGTCTTATACAGCGTAAGTTTGCCATTGGCTACAACCGTGCCGGTCGCTTGATGGACCAGCTGGAGAAGGCTGGTATTGTAGGCGCGGCCCACGGCTCGAAGCCACGCGAAGTGCTCATTACGGATGAGAACAGTCTGAATAATCTGCTATCACAATGGAAAGGATAAAGAAGTCAAGGGTATCGTTACCCCTTAAACACTTAGCATGGCTGGCTATCACGCTACTGACAGCGATGCCGCTCTGTGCACAGACTGCCAAACAGGTGCTCGACAAGACTGCCGCCGTAGTATCAGTAAAGTCTGGGGCTCAGGCCTCGTTCAGCATTACAGGCGACCACATCAACAGCAGCGGCACGATAGCCGTCAAAGGTCGTAAGTTTCATGTCAGCACCCCGCAGGCTGTCATCTGGTTTGACGGAAAGACGCAGTGGACCTATGTAAAGAAGAATGACGAGGTGAACATTGCCAATCCTACAGAGTCAGAACTGCAAGCCATCAACCCCTATAACTTTATTTATATGTATAAACAGGGGTATTCATCCACGTTGTCGAAGAAAGGGAAGAACTATGAAATACACCTGACGGCTACCGATAAGAAACATAGCATTCAGGAGATGTATATCGTAGTGAACCAGAAATCGTATATTCCCTCACAAATCCGCATGAAGCAGAAGCAGGGATGGAACACCATCAACATCTCGCGCTTCAAGACGGTCAAACTTGCTGACGGCATGTTCCGTTTTAACTCCAAAGACTTCCCCAGCGCCGAAGTGATAGACCTCAGGTAATATGAACAAGATAAAACTCTTCTTTCTGCTGCGCAAGAATGTAAAACTGAGTGAGAAGCGCAACCCGATGTTCGAAGCTAACCAGTATGGAAAACTGTTTGGCTACATCATAATAGCTATCTTAGGACTTGAATTCCTTGCCTTGGGAACATTTTTCGGCTGGCTTGCTGCTAAAGAAGCTGCGCCTGAGCTGATATTCTACATCACTCCTTTCCTGCTCATCTTCGACTTCTTCGGGCGTTTTGCCACACAGCAGACGCCCTTGATGCTCGTGAAGCCTTATTTGCTCACACCCGTCAGCAAGTATTCAGCCATTGAGTGTTTCCAGATTCAGCAACTGCTGGACTCTGGCAATCTCTTTTGGCTCACCACATTCCTGCCCTACGCCTTCATTGTCTGGTGTGGCGGTCTGACAACATGGGCAACGCTGGGCATGCTGTTGCTGTTGCATCTGATGGTACTTGTCAACAGTCAGTGGTACCTGTTGGTTCGCACCCTCGTCAACCAGCATCTGCTATGGTGGCTTTTACCCGCACTGTTCTATGGAACGCTGTTTCTTCCGTCCTTCATTCTTTCCAACGCACAATTCGACGCGCTGACCGATTTCATTGGTGACGCACTGGAAAACGTCATCTTCTCGTGGTGGTCATTTGCATTCTTTGCCGCCTTGTTCGCACTGCTTTTTGCCATTAACCGCCAACTTCAGATGCGGCTTGTCTACGCAGAGATTTCCAAGACTGAGAAGAAGAGCAAACTGAAACACGTGTCAGAGTTTAAGACGCTGAACCGCTTCGGACAAATAGGCGAATATCTGAAGCTGGAGATAAAGAGCACCATGCGTAATAAAGCCATCCGAGTACGCTTCATTCAGGGTCTTTTCTTTATCACCTTCTTCTCGCTGGCTATTGCTTTTCTGGACATCTACCGCTCTTCCTTCGAGCGCAACTTCTTCTGCCTCTATGCCTTCGTGTTCTTTGGTGCCGTCAACCTGACGAAGGTGATGTGTCCTGAAGGCAACTTCATCGACCTGCTGATGGTTCACGAGGAGAACATCCTCACCCTGCTGCGTGCGAAATACTATTATTATTGTGCCATCCTGCTATTGCCCGTACTCATCATGCTGCTGCCAGTCATCACGGGACAATTCTCGATACTGATGATTCTAGCTTACCTCTTCACTGCTACGGGTCCCGTTTACTGCATGCTGTTTCAGCTTGCCGTTTACAACAAGCAAACGCTGCCGCTCAATGACAAGCTGACGGGTAAAAACCAGATGGAGAACAAGTGGCAGGGCATAGCCTCGATGGTTGCCATGTTCTTTCCCATCATCGAGCTATTCCTCCTACAGGCAATCTTCGATTACACCATAGCTTATCTGTTGCTGATGGTCATCGGCTTAGCATTTACGCTGACCGAACCGTTGTGGATGCGTAACATCTATCAGCGCATGATGCGCCGCCGCTATCAGAACCTTGAAGGGTTTCATGCAACAAGATAAAAGACTGCAACAAGGAAACACGTAAACAGACTACCGTGAAAACCATACTCGTTCAAGTCGGCAAGACTGTCAACAAGCACTTCGTGGCAGGCATCAACGATTATGTTGAACGCATTGGTCACTATATGCCCTTTGACATTACAACCATTGCCGACCTGAAAAACACCAAGAGTCTGACTGCCGAGCAGCAGAAGCAGATGGAGGGTGAGCTGATACTGAAGCAGCTGCAGCCTTCTGACACTGTTGTGCTTCTTGACGAACACGGACGTGAATATCGCAGCATAGAGTTTGCCCAATGGCTCCAGCAGAAGCAACTCAGCGTTCGCCGTCTGGTCTTTGTCATCGGCGGTCCTTACGGTTTCTCACCTGCCGTCTATGCACGAGCCAACGAGCAGCTGTCGCTGTCGAAGATGACCTTTTCGCACCAGATGATTCGTCTTACCTTTGTCGAACAGATCTATCGTGCCTGCACCATCATCAAGGGGGAACCCTATCACCACGAATAGTCTGTCGGTGTCATCCGGATAAAACAAAACGTGTATCACCCGACAAAAAA
>CAMNIA010000022.1 GCA_946540105.1 uncultured Prevotella sp.
GAACTGAGAGGTGAGAACTGAGAGGTATGATTACTTTTTTAGTTGAAAGTTGAAAGTTGAAAGTTGAAAATTGAAAGTTGAGAGTTGAAAGTTGAGAGTTGAAAGTTTTAGAGCAATGAGTAAATACGTTTTTGAAGCGAAAATGGAGGTGCGCGACTACGAGTGCGACATCGAGGGTATTGTCAATAACGCCAACTACCTGCATTATACGGAGCATACACGCCACCTGTTTCTGAAAGCCTGCGGACTGAGTTTTGCTGAGATGCACGAGAAAGGCGTCGATGCGGTGGTGGCTCGCATGAATTTACAGTACAAGGCTCCACTGCGCTGTGACGATGTCTTCATATCGAGGCTGTGGCTTGAGAAAAAAGGCATCAAGTATATTTTCCATCAAGACATCTTCCGTGCTCCAGACGAAACGCTTTGTTTTCGGGGCGACATCATGCTGGTGTGTCTCGTCAACGGCAGACTGGCAGAAAGCGAGGATTATGACCGCGCCTTTGCGCCTTACCTTGAATAGCTATGCAACAAGAAGAGATTTATTATACTATCGCCCTAAGCCGCTTGTCTGGAGTTAACAGCCAGACGGCACGCTTGCTGTACCAAACACTGGGGAGTGGGAAAGAGGTATATGAACAGCGTAATAACATTGCTGACGTGTTGCCTGAAGCCACCCTGCAACTGCGCACCGCCTTGCAAACATGGGATGAGGCGTTACGAAGGGCTGCGGCAGAGATGGAATTCATAGACAAAGGGAATATCAAGGCGCTGACCCTTAACGATGCTGACTATCCGCAGCGCTTGCGCCAGTGTCCTGATGCTCCCATCGTTCTGTATTATAAGGGTAATGCCTCACTCAACCAACAGTATGTTGTCGATATTGTTGGAACACGACACTGTACGCAGTACGGAACAGACATCGTTAATCGTTTCATCGCCGACTTGCGACAGCAATGCCCTCAGGTGTTGATTGTCAGCGGTCTGGCATACGGTATCGATATCTGTGCACATAGGGCTGCTCTGCAGCAGGGTTTTCAGACGATAGGGGTACTCGCTCACGGATTGGATCAGATCTATCCGCCACGACATCGTGACACTGCCGTCAGAATGGTGGAAAACGGGGGCTTGCTGACGGAATATATGAGTCAGACGGAAGCACTGCCTAACAACTTCCGACAACGCAACCGTATCGTTGCGGGTGTCTCTGATGCTACCGTCCTGGTGGAGAGTGCCTATAAGGGGGGCGGTCTCATTACTTGCAGGATAGCTCAGGACTATGGGCGAGATGTCTTCGCCTTCCCCGGCAACGTAGGGCAGCTGTACAGCGAGGGATGTAACAAGATGATTCGCAATAATACGGCAGCGCTTATTACCTGCGCAGAAGACTTCATGGAGGCGATGGGGTGGCAGATGTTGGTTAACAAGCCTGCGACTGTCGAACGGCAACTCTTTCCTGACCTGACAGCCGAGGAACAGCTCGTGGTCGACTTGCTGCAACAGAATAACGATCTGCAACTCAATCACATCAGCGTCAGGACCAATATCTCCATAGGACAACTTACAGCACTACTCTTTTCGCTGGAGATGAAAGGTATTGTGCGACCTCTGGCTGGTGGAACGTATCACTTAATTTCTTAAAGCATGTTGGCAAGTCATTATTATCCTGGATTGGTGGAGGCTGGCTGTGACGAGGCTGGACGAGGCTGTCTGGCGGGCAGCGTCTTTGCTGCTGCCGTTATCTTTCCTGAAGACTACCGTAATGAGGAACTGAACGACTCGAAACAGTTGACTGACCGCAGGCGTAAGCAGCTGCGACAGCTCATAGAGCGCGAGGCAACGGCTTGGGCTGTGGGCGTAGTGACACCTGAGGAGATTGACAGGATGAATATTCTGAATGCCTCTATCCTTGCTATGCACAGGGCGTTGGACCAGCTTCAAGTACGACCGCAGGCTATCATCGTTGACGGCAATCGCTTTAAGCCATATACCGTCGTGACGGAGGAGTCTTTGAACCAAGGACAGGGAGCGCCGGCTGTTGTGCGAATTCCTCATACGACCATTGTGAAAGGTGACGCGAAGTATCTGTCTATTGCTGCCGCCTCAATCTTGGCAAAGACGTATCGCGATGACTATATGGACCGCTTGGCAGAGGAGTATCCACAGTATGACTGGAAGTCGAACAAGGGTTATCCCACGAAGAAGCATCGCGAGGCTATCAGACAATACGGCATCACGCCATATCATCGGAAAACGTTCAATATGTTAGGTGACGGACAGCTGAGCTTTGACTTTTAGTTAAAACTCATGCGGATGGTGCGTAAAACACGGCGCTTCAAGATAGCTACCTCGCCAGGGGTGAGCAAGTTGTCGCAGTCGTGCAGGTGATTTAAGATGTGGTAGGCTTTCAGATAGGCGCGACGTACCTGAGGGGATGCTGTAAGATAAGAGGTCCAATACGACTCTTTATCAGGGCAGGCATCCATAGCATAGCGGATGAAATCATCATCCAGCAGAAAGTCGTCAACCGTTGTGTAGTAGGTTTGTTTCATAGCCACGCCTTTACTTTAAAGACGTAGTGTGTGGAAATTTGTAATCATTATGTAACAAATTACATAGCTGCCTCACGCAATTTCAGCATACCGCGGTGCATCAGGTTGCGTACGGAGTGGTAGTTCATCTGCATAATATCGCAGATTTCTTCATACTTGCGTTGCTCTATATAATATAAGGTGATGGCTTGGCGCTGCCTACGCGTGAGGTTCTGCATCAGGTAAGCCACATGTGCCGTCTGCAAGTCTTGACGTTCCTGTGACAGATAACTGTTCTCGACATCCTCCGTAGCACAGCGGTATTCATACTCCTCGGCAGCTTCCTCGGTGGTGAAGTTCTTGCGGCGAAACTCGTCGAGCAGGCGGTTTTTTAAGGAAATGATGAGATAGGAACCAAAGTTGTTGATGTTGTTTTTGTCGTTACGCTTCATGTAAACTTTGACGAAGACATCGTGGATGCAGTCTTTCAGCAGCTCCTGGTCTTGTGTCAACTTGTTTCCATAGTTATACAGCATGTGAACATACATATCGTAAAGTCTGGCGAAGGCCGCATCGTTGCCAGCACAGAATTGAGCTATAAGCTCACGTGTTTGTTCTTTCAGAGTGTTAGTAGCCATGTAAAATTAGCGTAGCGTTTAGTAGCAGTTCCATTAGTTCTTGTCTGCTCCGTTGGTGGTTCAACTTTACAGATTTCGATTGCAAAGATAAATAAAAAATCAAAATACAAAAAGAAAAATGGAAAAAAAGAATAGGAAAACCCGTCTTTTTAACGAATTTTCCTATTCAAGTGAGGTTCTTGGCTACTTTTTACGTATCAAAAATACACCAATTCCCGTCAGCGTCGTTTCTTTCTTGACAGTCTGTGGCTTGCTGAGCTTTCCTGTCTCAGGGTCAATCTGATAAACCAGATAGGAGTCATCGGACAAGTTTACCTTAAAAGCTGCATCGGTAGACTTGTAGTAAAGGCGGTCGGTGGTGCCTTGCAGCACATAGACGCCGTTGACAGGTGAGGCTGTGGGTTGCATCGTAGCTACGCTCTGCAGGAAGACAGCATCGGTAACGGGAATGGCGGCACACGACCCTCCTGCCATGAGTGATGCCCAACACAGCTCAGGGTGTTTCTGTGCAGAATAGATGACGGCTTTGTCAGGATATTGCTGACGGTATTCCTGGACGGCACGATAGACATCTTCAAAACGGGCACTGCCGGTGCGTATCTTGCGAAGATACTGGCGTTGTGCCATATTCACACCACCTGGGGGAGCATATTCTCCCTTGCTATGGTAGAACCACTGCTCTATGTCAATGATGTCGACAACCTTGGCACGTGCCTCGTCTTTCAGAATGGCATCCTGTACGTCTTTGTTCACAGCCAGGTCTATCAACACCTTACCATTCTCTGCTTCCCACTCAGCGATAACGTCGAGCCAGAACTGAACGAAGTGCAGGGGTCCTGTGAACTCCTCGCCGATGGAATGAATGACATTGGGTTGTCCCTTGAAGGCATCGAGCGACTGACGGATGTACTGTCGGTGCAGCTCGCGCAAGGCAGGGTTACTGATGTCATAAAACTGCGTAGCCGTAAAGATGCGTTTGTCACCAGTGAAGTTTACGGGTTCTAAAAATGGTGTCTCGTTGACGTTGTTAGCGGTTCGCCAGGGACAGTCAACCCAGTGGGCACCCGCTTCCAAGATGTTGTGTTGGAAGTAGTGCTGGTTCTTCAGTATCTGTCCCGTGTTTTCCGTCTTCTTGGCAAACTGCTGCAGTCTCCAAAAATACCATTTGTTGAGTTTGGTAAGGTCGTATTTCGACAAACCGTCCCACGCCAGCTCTTTACCAGTACGCGCAAAGGGTTGCTCATAGAAAGGAGCCCAGACGTCACCATTCTTTCGGCGAATACGCTCATGATCATCGCGACGGCGGTCTGTCCAAAGTCCATAGTTCTGACTAAACAGCAAGGTGTGGCTACGCTGCATCTCAGCTACGACACTGTCCACGCGATCGGTGGCGCCGTCACCCTCCTGACCAGGCACAAAACGCGTCAAGGCGTATTTCTCCTTGGCTTTCGCCATTGCTGCGTCAGTAGTCCGACCGTTCCACCAAGGTGTTTGGTGCTTGCCGCCCACCAGCACTGCGCCGTCTTTGGTCAGCCAACCATTCTGAAGGCGGTAGGTGGGTTTGTTGTTGCTTTCTGCCGTATTCTGTTTTGTGCTTGCGATGGTAGCTTTTGGTCTGCTGGTGATGTCGCCTTCAAAACGTGCTGAGTCTATCCACTGCTGAAGGGTAAGGCGGGGTTTCAGCGATTCCTCTGCCATACGCATGGCTTCCTCGATGGTGGGTGACGAGGAGGCATTGGTATTACGCAGCAGCACACGACACTGCGTGCTGACATCACGCCCCAGACGCTTTTCCAGTTGGCTGGCAAAAAGCGAGTAGGGCAGGACGTGTTCGTTCATCTGACCAAAATCGCCATTGCCTTGTATCTGTCCCCAACAGCCATACGAGATGTTGCGCTGCAGCGTGTCAGGCTGATAGCAGAAGAGTCCTGCGGCGGTAGATTGCCACATGGTGCTATTGACGGTGCTCCAGCCTGCTCCGAATTTTTCCAGTTCCCAGTTCTTGAATACGATATCATTGCCGTCAATGTTGACAATGTCGAAGAGGATGCCTGGAGCCCACGAAGAGATGGCACCACTGGGCCCCAGCGACTCGAAACTCTCGCACTGCACAAAGGCATTAGGGCCAGGAGCCGTATGTCCGACGGAGAAGTCGTTGATGCCGTGTTCTGAGTAGCAGCGCTGGAACAGTGTCTTCTCGCCCATCGTGAGAAAGGTGCGTCGGCGGAATCCGCCTATCTCCGAGACAGGGTGCAGTGACTTACAGTCTTCAACGGTAATCTGGCTGGCAGATTTCTGGATAACTACTGCAGAGCCGGCATAGTGGCGAAAGTTCACCATGCGTACCCAGCAATCTTCGGCATCAGCCATATAGATGCCGTCCCAGCAGTGGTTCTCGTCCATCGGAAGTGTCGTGTCGTAGTCAGACACCAAGGTGAGGTTCTCGACTCCACTTTCGCTGATTAGTCCAGGCTGTTCGTAAACGATGGCTTTAGCACCTCCCCAACGGTTTTCAATGTTACAGGTGATAGGAGCATCCAGCGTGATGTTGTTGCCGTTGACTCCCTTTACCATGCGGTGCCAGCGCAGGTCAATGTCACCCGGGTGCCAAGCCCAATACCCCATGCGCTTGCCGCCGCCAAAGGACTGACAGCCCAGCGACTCTATCCACTCCTGGGTGGATGGTCTCCAGATGAGTATTCGCGTGCCTTGCTGCAGTGCCGAGGGTGGGGTGTTCAGCTGTAGTTGCAGACTACCAGCTTTGACATCTGCTATGTCGATGGTGTCTTTCACCGTCATAGCGCGCGTACCTTCTATATATATGGTGGCTCCACGGTCGTATCCCTTCTTGCACAGCAGGGTTTTGTCACGACCTGTACCTCTCAGCACTACACCGCTGGTACGGATGCGCAAGGGTTCGCTGATGGTGTAGGTACCCTCGTCTAACAGCACGGCGCCTCGCAGTCCTGTCTGCTTGTCAGGCTTCTGACGGCTCACCCAGTCTATTGCCTTCTGAATGTTTTGTGAGTCGTCGCTGCCTGATGGAGCAACAAATAGGACGACCTTGGCAGCAGGTATGGCTTGTTCTGAGTGGTGATAGCCACAATATGAGTAATCCATCGGTACCTCTTGAGCTACCGATGGAATTACTAACAGTGCGGTTAAAAAGCTGATAATGTGTCTTTTCATCCCGTATGGTTTTTATTTACTTATTTTTTCGCATCTTCTATGCGCTTCATCCAGTTGTCGCGTTCCTTCTTCAGGTCGTAGCCTCGAGCGGAAAGCCAGTTGTTGGTGCGTCCGCGATACTTGTCAAACCAGAAGTGCTTGCCTTTAGAGTCAGCAGCATCCATCGCATATTCGCGAGCCTCCTGTAGCCAGATGAGCACCTGCTTCTTCTCGTAGTCGGAGAGCGATGGTATCATGTCCAGCGTAGCGTTGTAGTCGCGCTTCAGTCGTCCGAAGGTCATGCCGTCTTTTACGGCGTCTATCTGCTCATCGGTGAGGTATTGTGCCAATGCCGACTGCAGTTCGAAATGATGCTTGTAGAGCTCTGCATCGCGACGGCGTTCTGCACTGTCTATGATGCGCTGCCGATGACCTTTGCCCTGAATGGAGTCTTTGGCATACTGTTTCTTCTGATTACAAGCCTCGTGTATGTCGTTCAACAAGAAGTAGCGGTTGGCAATGATGTTGCGCACAGCTAGGCTTTTCTTGGTGTCGTTGAGTTGCAGTCCGTCGACAATTTTCTGCGAACGGTTGATGATGCTCTTGACATACGAGGAGTCGCGTCCTTCGTCGTTCAGCACTACTGTCTGGGCAGAAGCCTCCACCCCGAACAGTATAAGTAGTGCAGCAAGCAATAACTTCGTTTTCATAGGCATTTACATCAGTTTACCCTTGCCGGCCAGCGTGTCGTAGTTGTTGTTCAGATTGCGCCAGTCAGTCTTTGTCTGGGGGTTGATGCCATTGATGTATTTCTCAATGTTGGTATAGCCGTCACCATTGCAGTCGCCATTAGCATCGCTGGCATCGTTGGGGTTCAGTCCGTAGCGGGTCTCCCACTCATCGGGCATTCCATCGCCGTCGCTGTCCTTATAGGGTTCCCACTCCTTGTATTCTGGGTATCCACCCATCTGACGAGGGTCTGTGATGATACCGTCCTTGTAGCTGTCCTTAGGCAGACGGCGGTACTTGAAGAAGCCCTCCTCGTTCTTTGACTTCTCGTGCAGACCCCACATGTCGCCATAAGGGTTCTGCTTTACGCCAGTCTTTTTCTCCAGCTTTGCCATGTTCTTCTCGTAGTCCTTGACATAGTAGGCCTGTCCGGTGCGTACCTCTTCACAGATGCGCTGGTCTACAATGTCGCGGCAGGGAATGTTGGCACCGGCATTTGAGAGCACCCAGTCGAAGGCTTGCTCAGCACCCATAATCTTTACGAAAGGCATCTCGAAAGGCTCGTTGGAGCGCATCAGTGCCATCTCCGTAGCATCAATCTCACCATCCTTATCGGCAGTCTGAATACCACCGTTCCAGTTGTCCTTGGTTATCTCTGGGTAGCCCTCCATGATGTTGCCGACAGCATAGACGCGTCCGAACTGCTTGAAGGGGAACAGACCCTTTGAGCGGCTTTCAGCCTTTACGATGCGATGACCCACAGGGCTATCCTTGTCTGTCAGAGGACCGGGCTTGTAGTAGTTGTTGATGAAGTTCGACATCGTGGTAAACTCGCCACCGTCAGCAGTGCGGTGTACCCAGTTATACACAATATTGTTGATATAGTTGAACACGCCGCCCCAGCCAATGCTTGGATTACGACCTGTATTGTCTGCCCAAAGGTTACGCATGAAGGTTGTGTTCTCACCGCCGATGGTCGAACCGAAGGCGTGGTTCCACGTGTCGAGCGCTTTGGCTGAGATGGTGTTCTGAATGGTGACGTTTACTGTTGGCTCCTTGCGCTTGGGTTTTCCGTCGTTCATGTCGAACATGTGACGGTAGAACGAGATATTCTCATCAAGTCCCCATTCGCAAGAACAGTGGTCTATCATGATATTACCAACAGGATTGCCGCCAAACGAGTCCTCACGGTTCAGCACCAGCGTCTCGCCGCGGCGGAAGCGCATGTGGCGAACGATGACATCGTGGGTGTCAACCTGGAACGACTCTCCAGCAATTATCACACCGTCGCCAGGAGCTGTCTGTCCGGCAATCGTGATATAGGGAGCACGCACGTAGATGGGTGACTTCAGCCGGATAATGCCGCTGACGTTGAACACCACAATACGGGCACCGCCCTGTTCGCAAGCCCTGCGGAACGAGCCAGGACCGTCATCATTAAGGTTGGTTACTGTCAACACTTTTCCGCCACGACCGCCAAAGGTATACATACCGCCTCCTTCAGCACCAGGGAATGCAGGAATCTTGGCCTGGCGCAAGTCGTAAGGACGAGATGCCCAGGGCACATAGGGGCGACCTGCCTTGGCTTCTTCTATCACGATTGGGAAAGCTACTTCCCACGCCGAGTCGCTATGAGCCTGCCACTGCTTCTTCTGTTCCGCAATAAGTTTTTTGGCCTCGTCAGTAAGGTCAGGATACTGTGCCCATGCCGACAGTGTCGTCACCAACACTGTGACCATCAAAAAAATCTTTTTCATATCGATATGCTTTTGTTAATTTCTTTTTGTTTTATAGACGTTTCCCTGATAGTATTGTCGCCACAATAAACTTTTTTTAGCAATCGTATCAGCTCTTATAACAAAACAAGGGCTTCGGTTGTTTGCCGAAGCCCCTGCTTTTATGAATAGGAAATAGCTTTCTTTATTCAGCCAGCGGGTCGAAGGTGCCGAATGCACCACCGCTACTCACTTCCCAACCAACAGTCTGCGGAATATCCTTATTGTTCTCCTGCACACTGTTCTTCAGACCGAGGATGTAATACTTCGGATTGAAGGTGATGACCTCCTTATTCTTCGCAGCATCAAGAGGGTCACTGTTCTTCTCAACGATGTATAAGTTATTCTGATACCAAGTCTTCAGGTTGGCAGTCTGTGTAGACAGGTCGGTTGTAGCATCATCCAGGTCAACAATGACATCACGTGCAGTACCAGCCTTCAGCAAGGGGTCTGAATCGAAAGTAATACCACCAGCGCCATATCTCTTGGCAGTCTGGAACTCGATGCGCTCACGACGCTGTCCGTTCCACGGTGTTACACCCAGCCACGTGCAGGTGTTGCCACCAAAACCAGTCAGCGTGTAAGTGTCGGGCGTATTGGCAGGCTTGACAGCACCACCGTCAAACAGCATCCAACGGCGCATGTCGTAGAAGCGCTTGCCCTCGTAAGCAAACTCAATCTGACGCTCGTAGAGAATGGCGCTCATGCAGGCTGACTTTGTGTCGCCAATGAAGTCACCGGTAGTAAGTGCACGAACACCAGCACGGGCACGAACCTGGTTCATGTAGCCTAAGGCTCCGTCAACATCGCCAGCCATACAAGCTGCTTCTGCCAGATTCAGCAATACCTCAGCATAGCGCAGTTCGATGACGGGAGCAGCCGATGTCTTGAAGGGCTGGTCGTAGTCAGACATATAGGTGTACATCTGGGTTGCGCCCTTGATGCCGCCGTCGTCACTCTTCTTGCGGACATAGATGCTTGACTTGGTGGTTAGGAAGTTGTCGGCAGCACGTGCAGCGTCAGAACCTGTCGGGTCGTCACGCTTGGTGTCGTCGTCAACGGTGTACCAAACATAGTTCCATAGTACATAGTTTTTACCGTTTCCATAAGACGGATTGTTAGGATCCTTCTTTGTGGGGTCACCGCTGTACACCCATTTAACACCAGGGAATGCGAAGGTGCGGTAGAAGCGCGGGTCACGATCTACGAACGGATAGTTCTTGTCGTAGGTGCCAGAAGTCTTCAGCTTGGTGTAGGTACCTGTACCCGGAACGATGATACCGTTCTTGTCAGGGAACAGGTTCACCAGCGTATAGCTGGCAGCCAGACCGCTACCTGCTGTGTTCTTCGGACGAATCTTAGCTTCCCAAGGATTGTTCTGCTGTTCGTCACTCTCAGTAGTAATGCTGTTATGCAGTGTGACGAAGACAGCCTCGGGGTTCTTGCCCAGCTGCATGAACTGCAGGGCGAAGTCGCTACCATTGATGTTGTTGGAAGTCTTGAAGAGGTCGTAACCACAAGCGTTGATGGTGCTAAGGTCGTTCTTCATCTCTTGATAAGCTGAAGTCCAGCGGTCCTCACCCTTACGGTTAAAGAGCGGACTTGCCCAAAGCATGAGTGCGCGGCCTTTCAGTGCCAGTGCAGTACCAGCGGTCACACGTCCCCAGTCGCTACCTGTCCATCCACCATTGGTGGTAGCAGACAGCTGGCTGGCAGCAGTATTCAGTTCGTCAAAGATAAACTGGAAGCACTGTCTTGCATTTGAGCGAGGTGTGAAGACACCTTTTTCAGGAATCTGCACTTCCGTTACCAGGGGAACACCACCATACCACTTCACCATATTGAAGTACAGCCAAGCACGGAAGAAGTGAGCTTGACCTAACAGTTCGTTCTTCTGAGCCTCACTCAGCGTGCTGCCTTCCACACCGGCAATGAAGTCGTTGACATTACGGACGCGTCCATAAGCAGACTGCTGAATATCAGTTACCTTACCCATGAAGAAGTCGGGTACGGCAGTGCCGGTAGCGCCACCTGTCAGTGTCACGTTAGGATTGACGAAGTCGCTCCACGTTCCGGCATACTCTTCCGTTGACCGGCTTGCCATATCAGGCAGACCCGTGGAGACACCAGTGAATCGCTTGTTGCTTTCGGCACCAGCCATTTCAGTCATCCAAGGAAGGCATTGTGAGTAAATATCGTTTAGGCGAGCCTTTGCACCGCTGTAGTAGTTGTATACATCTTTGGTGAGGTTATCGTAGTTTTTCTTGTCCTCAAGAAACTGGTCGCTGCACGAAGAGAGACCCAAGGCCGCCAGGACACCGATGCTAATATATATTTTTAAGCTTCTCATAATTCTTTCTTTTTATGATTATCATTGATAGAATACTTAGAACGAGAGATTGACACCGATAGTCCACTTGCGCAGGTTAGGATAGTTGTAGTAGCCTGCCCATGAGTTAGAGAATCTCTCCGGCCAAGGATTGTAGAAGTTAATCAGGTTCTGACCTGTAATGTTGATACGGGCACTCTTGATAACCTTCAGGTAGCTGAGCCACTGCTTAGGAATGCTGTAGGCAATGGTCAGACGGGTCAGACGAACCGTAGCAGCACTGACGCGCCAGAAGCTAGAGGCACGTGCGTTGATAGAGAAGTCGCCATAGGGGAACACAGGATACTTGGCATCGTGGTTCATAGCCTGCAGCAGACGACCCTGGTCATCGTAGATGTCCTGATAGACGTAAACGTCATCGGGATTCCAGAATGCAGCGAAGTTGGTGTTGTCCAGTGTCTGGTTGGAAGGAATGCTGATAGCCTGAGAGGGCAGAATCTGATAACCACCCCAGTTGGCTGACAGCTGACCAGTCAGCGAGATGCCCTTCCACTCACAGCCGAAGTTGGTAGTAAGACCGTAAGGGTTGCTGCGGTTTGACAGGTGTACCAAGTCGAGTTCGGAGCTTACCTCCTTATCCGGACCTGTGTACTGACCCGTTGTTGAGTCGTAGCCGCGTACGTCCTTGTAGATCAGCATACCGGGCTTCACCTGACTCTTCTCCAGATTCATATACTTACCGTAAGTACCATCCTCTTTCTTCAGGTACTTGTCGAAGTACTCGTCAATGTCGTGGAAGCTGCGGAACATACCGATGCACTCCAGACCCCATACACCCATATCGGTGCGGCTGCCAGGTTGCATTGAGCGGTAAATTTCGTTGGGGTTCGTAGTCCAGTTAGATACCAGCACCTCGTTGTCATGATAACCGGTGTTGATGCCGATGTGATACTTGAAATCCTTACCAATCTTGTCACGCCAGTTGATGCTGAACTCCCAACCCCAGCTGTTCATCTCACCAACGTTGGTGGAAGCTGTGGTGGTACCAATGGTAGAAGCGACGTCCTGTGTCAGCTTCAGCAGCATCTCGCGGTTCTTCTCATAGAAGTAGTCGACGCTCAATGACAGACGGCGGTTCAGCAGGTGCAGGTCGAAACCGATGTTGGTCTTGTAAGACTTATCCCAGTGCACATCGGGGTTGACAGCCGAGTAGTTAGGATTGATGGTCACACGGGGCTGTGCGTTATTGCCTGAGCCTTCACCGAAGACGACACCACGGTTGGCATCCTGGAAGTACACCTGCATCCACTGCCAAGCAGAGAGGTTGTCACGACCGGTCATACCCCAGCTGGCACGAATCTTCAGGAAGTCAATCCACTTCAGCCACTTCACATTCTGGAACCAAGGCTCCTCACTGGCTACCCAACCGGCACTGATAGCGGGGAAGGTTCCCCAGTAGTTCTCGGGAGCGAACTTCGTCGAAGCGTCCGAACGCAGCAGGAACTCAAAGAGGTAACGGTTTGCGTATGCGTAGTTGATACGGCCGATGTATGACATCGTACCACTCTCCACCTTGGTAAACTCGGTGTGGTGCTCACCCGTTGCAGAGTTCCACTGCTCGGTGGTGAATTCATAAGGCTGACTGCGTCTGCCTAACAGCCACTCACTCTCAGCCTCCGACTTCTCTATCGAGAACAGGGCGCTGATGTCGTGGTCGCCAAACTTACGGGCGTACTGAGCGGTAAAGTTAATCTGGTAGTTGTCAGCACGCGACTGCGTTCTGTACAGTTCGTCACCGTTGCTGTAAGTCAGAGACTTCAGGTTGTTCGGGCCCAGATAGTCGTAGCCGGCAACTTCCTCACCCGTCGGGGTGAACATGTGGTAACCGCTACCATAAGCCTGGTCCATTCTGTACAGGTTGTACTTAGAGGCATAGTGCTTTGACTTGTCGTTGTTGATACTCTTCGAGTAAGAGAACTTCAGCTTCAGACCGTTCAGAATCTTGTTCCAACCGAAATCGTAGGTCAATGTTCCGTTGATGTTCATGTTGTTCGTCTTCTGCTCGCTGTAGTCACCGTTGTTCTGCAGCACCATGAACGAGTAGTTCTGCGTACCGCCCTTGTAGCCCTCAGGACCATAGGTTGGAATAGGTCTTCCTGCCACTTCCTCAGGAATGTGGCGTGGGTGTGTCATCAGAAGCGAGTAGTCCATGTTGCCATAGTTGGTGATGTATGGTGTCTCTCTCTTGCCGTAGTCACCGCTGATGGTCAGACCGGCAGAGAGCCACTTGCTAATCTTTACGTCGATACCTGCACGGTAGTTCCAACGGTTGTAGTCCAGTTTACCAAGGTTACCATCCTGGTTGAAGTAGCTGATGCCGGCGAAGTAGTTCACCTTCTCGGTAGCACCACTGACATTCACGCTGTGACGGGTGGTAGCACCAGTCTCCCAGTACTTGTCCAGCAGGTTGTAGTCCAAGCCCTTCATCGTTTGCAGCTCATCCCACTGGAAGAGCGCCGTCTTCTTGTCCAGCGTCGTATTGCTGGGGTCAGCAGACTTGATGATGTTGTACAGACGACCGTAGTCGTAAGCGCTCAGCATCTTAGGTGTTGCGATGGCGTCGGTGAAACCGAACTGACCGCTATACGAGATAGAGGGCTCGCCCATCTTACCCTTCTTGGTTGTAACCAGAATGACACCGTTAGCAGCGCGGGCACCATAGACGGCAGCCGAAGCATCCTTCAGCACTGAGATGTTTTCAACCTCAGAGGGATCCAGGTTGTTGAAGGCATCCTCACCGAGGTTCTTGGTATCGTTACCAATCTTCACATCGTTAGGATAGATGTAGCCATCGATAACATACAGCGGACCTTGAGACGTCACACCCATGTCAGCCAGCGAACCGGCATCACGGACGTACACTTTGGCAGCTTCGCCAGGACGACCGTCACCACCAGAGACCGACAGACCGTTGACCAAACCGCTCAGGCTTGATGCCAGGTTGCCGTTAGCCAAGTCTTGAATCTCGTCAACGGGGACGGAAGCCACCGAACCGGTGAGGTGAGCTTTCTTCTGTGTGCCGTAACCTACGACCACCACCTCTTCCAGGTTCTGGCTGTCTTCCTTCAGTGTGACAGTACCACCAGGCTTGACAGTCTGCGAGATATAACCGATGTAGGAAATGGTCACCTTCCCGTTGGCAGGCATCTGCAGGGTGTAGTTACCATCCAGGTCAGTGACGGTACCTTTACCTTTCTCTCCGTCAACCATCACAGAAGCACCGATAATGGGTTCTCCCTTATCGTCGACCACCGTTCCTTTCACCGTATGATTCTGTGCCAGGGCCGGCGCAGAGAAGAACGCCATGAGACCCAGACATAAAATGATGATTTGTTTTTTCATATCTTGATTGTTTTAGTTTTCTACAATAGGTTATTTCAGCCAGCGGGGATCACCCGTGCCCTTCGTCTTCTGGTCGCAGGCGTTCAGCGTGAAGTCGCCATTGGCAGCATCAACGAACGAAGGCTCAGTGGTGATGTCGTTAGCCTCGGCACTGGTATAGTCTCCCTGGTCCAAAGCAGCGCCATCCTTCCAGAACGTGTTGTTAGCTATAACGCTACTCTCGTTGAAGTCGGAAAACTTCTTAGAGTGCTGCAGACGGCGTATCGTCTGCTTGTCGCAATTGTACCAGATGTTGTCTTTAACGGTAATAATACCTTGGGTTGCTTTACCCACGATACCATTGTAGTTACCCCACTGACCATCGGCGTTGAGCAGTCCGTAGAACGTGTTGTTTACATAAGTGAACGACCACGTGTCAGTAGGCTCTTTGAATCCATAGCGGTCAATACGTGAGCTGTTGTTGTAGCGAATGAAGTATTTAGCTACGGCGTTATTTCCATAGATGGTAGATTTCTCACAGGTGAAGTCCTTTGCACCGCCAGCCTGGAAAGCAATCAGCGATTCGAAGCTGACTTGAGCGGTAGCCAGTTTCATGACGCAGTTCGTTATCTTGAAGTCCACCACGCAGTATTTCGTGTTGCTGTCATAGAAGATACAGTTCTTCAGGTCAGTTGCCTTCACGTTGCTGAGCGTGATGCTCTCAATGCGGTAGTAGTCGTTAATAGCCTCGTAGGTCGGGTTCTTGCTCAGCTGCACCATTGCCGTACCGTTAGACGTGATGTCCCAGTCTATCTCTACGTTCTCAACCGTGAGGTTCCTGTCAGTCACTATCGTACCCTTAGCCGTCTCCGTCTCACCAAAGGTAATCTTGGCTCTGTTGTCAGCATCGCTGGTGATGGTAGCATTGACACCCGAGAAGTTCAGCGTGTCAGGAGCGGTGTACTGTCCGCCAGCCTCCAGATTCACAATCAGCGGCATGCCGCCAGCCAGCGTGACGGGGTCGTTCTCCTTGAAGTATTTAGCCAGGTCAGTTCCCACAGGAATGGTGATGTCGGTAGAGAAGGTGTCCCACTCCTTGACAGCCGGGTCGTTGGGGTCAGATGCAGGATTGTTCTCAGCTGGGTTGAAAGCCGTCGTAATAGCGAAGCGGTAATACTTCTTGGCTTCACGCTTAAAGCTATAGGTGTTACCTCTTACCGTCACGTCCTTCACAACAACTTCGTCGTAAGTGCCCTGCGTTGTTCCTGCTGTCACATTGACAATGTAGCTCAGTGCACCGTTCACAGTTGCCCACGTCACTGTTTGTGTGGTTCTGTCAGAGCTGGCCTGAACTTTGATTGTAGTGGCATCGGGCTTAGACAGTTGCGTACCTCCATAGGTACCAACGAAGCTGTCGCCTGAAAGCTCGTCTTTGGCACATGATGCCGTCATCAGAACCGCAGCACCCAGAAGCATTGCGACGCCGAGTTTCGGCCATGCCATCATTTGTAGTTTTTTCATAAGCAATTTGTTTTTAAGTTATTACTATTTTCTTTGTTTATTTCTTTGGGTTTGTCTTTGTCTTGTCTTTGTCTTGTTCTTACTTCTTTTTAGGGTTGCAGTTTTGAAAGATTTCTTTTAGAAAGGCAACGTTTCTGCCGTAGTTGCCGCGAACGTTGCGAACGTCCTTGGCATCGCGGCTGCGCTCCACCACCAGCCACCCGCTCCACCGCATCTTGTCAAGCGTCTTCTTCAGCTGGTGCAGGTCTATGCGTGGGTCGCAGTCCAGGGTGACGCTGTCGGTCAGCGAGGCGTGTATCTGCCCAATGTTTTTAGTTCCCAGTTTCTTTAGTTCCTTGCAGGGGTCGAGGTGTTGGTCCACCGCGTCCTGCAGGTTGTAGTAGATTTTGATGCCTTCGCTGTTGACCTCCTTTAATAATAGTAGGTTCGCGCGCGCATCAAGTGCTGTCCTGATGGCGATGACCTTGCCGTGCTGGCGAGCCATCTCCCCCACGTCGTGCAGGCGTCTTACCATTTCATCATGGGCGGCGCCTGCCGTTTTCCAGTCGTTGCCGCTACCTCCCAGTGGCAGGAAAGCCACCTTGGCACCCATCACATCCATCGATTGCAGACAGTCCGTTATCAGCTCGCGATAGTTGCTACGGGTCAAGAAGCTTTGGGCAAAGAATCCAGACATCGCCATCGAGGGCACCGCTATGCCCAGCGAGTCGGCAGTGTGTCGGAAGAGCTGTTGGAAGTGCTCTTCACGCAGTTTGTTGTCGAACAATTCGCGCCGTCCCAGCGGTCCCATGTCCATTTCAATGCCATCGGCCTGAATGTCCTTGGCAAGTTGGAACTCACCAAGTTTCTGACGCTTCAGCATCATCCAGTCGCAGGCTGCCACCTGATACTGTTTCTGCGCAAACACAATATGTGGCCACACAAACAGCATGGTGAAAGCCCCCGCAATGAGGCATCTTTTCAGTTTGATTTTATACATTTAGTAGCTACAAACTATATAGTTTTACAACCTTTAAGACGTTTTAGTACTCATTGTGTCATCATTTCTCTTTTTTTTCTTCTTTTTTTTGCGTTTTTCTCTCGATTTACATTACCTTTGTCAGCAAAAAGCAGAAAAGAAAATGCGAAAAGTTATAGGAATAGGAGAAACGGTGCTTGACATCATCTTCCGCGATGACCAGCCCGTGAGTGCAATACCAGGTGGTTCAACCTTTAATGCCATCATCTCGTTGGGGCGCTGTGGCGTCGCAACGGAGTTCATCAGTGAGACGGGCAATGACCGCGTCGGGCGATACATCATTCAGTTCCTGCGTGATAATGGTTGCAATGCCGATGCCGTCAACGTCTATCCAGACTCGAAGTCGCCCCTGTCGTTGGCATTCTTAAACGACCAGAACGATGCCGAGTACATCTTTTACAAAGATCACCCCAAAGACCGACTTGACTTCGCTTATCCTCAGGTGAATGCCGACGACTTGGTGCTCTTTGGCAGCTACTATGCGCTGAACCCCGTCATCCGTCCGCAGGTAAAGGGATTCCTGGAGTACGCCCATCAGCGTGGAGCCATCCTCTACTATGATGTCAACTTCCGTGCCTCTCACCAGACCGAGGTGATGAAGCTGACCCCCAATCTGCTTGAGAATTTCGAGATGGCTGACATCGTTCGTGGTTCGTCAGAAGACTTCCAGATACTGTTTAAGAAGAGTGATGCCGATGCGGTCTATCGCTCACAAATCTCTTTCTACACCAAGAAGTTCATCTACACACAGGGTGCCGATCCCGTTGAGTTGCGTGCTGACGGCGGACTCAGCAAGCGTTATCCCGTAGCAAGTGGAGAGACGGTAAGCACCATCGGTGCTGGCGACAACTTCAATGCCGGCTTCCTCTTCGGCCTTGTAAAAAACGGCATCACGCGCGCTGACATCCAGAGAGGCTTGACAGAGAGCCAGTGGGATGCCGCCATTGCGAGCGGCCTGCAGTTCTCCGCTGAGGCGTGCAAGAGCCTCGACAACTACGTCTCGCCGGCCTTCGGCAAGAAGGTTAGCGGTGGCGAGTATTTTGAAATAAAAAATAAAAAATAAAAATTAAAAATTAAGAGTCGATCCGTACTATTAAGGTTTACAACGGCTGCCATTAAGGTTTACAATCGCTACTATTAAGGTTTACAATCGCTACTATTAAGGTTTGCAATCGCTACTATTAAGGTTTGCGACAGCTACT
>CAMNIA010000023.1 GCA_946540105.1 uncultured Prevotella sp.
CAATCTGGCACGGAATTTAAACTCGCTTAAACTATACTGACAATTTATTAAACTCAGTTAAACTTTCATTTCCTCCACGTCATCTTGATATGTGGGATGCCGTCGAGCATGAAGGTGTCGGATGATTGTTTATTGCATGAGCTGTCAGTTCACCAGCAGTTCACAAGATGAATTCTAAATAAGAAAAAAGGAGTTGCGATTTCTCGTAACTCCTTGATTTTTTAGTCTTTTAAGTGGCGCTTCAGGATGGGCTTGAACCAACGACCCCCTGATTAACAGTCAGGTGCTCTAACCAACTGAGCTACTGAAGCAGGTGCGTTCGATTTCTCGATTGCGGGTGCAAAGGTACGATGTTTTTCTGAATCCTGCAAACTTTTTTGGGAAAAAATTCGAGAAATGCATATTTTTTTATACCTTTGCAGCGTTTAATAATAGATTTGTAAGGTATGAAACGCGTTATAGTGTCCTTTTTGTTGTCAGTGGTTGTGTCTCTTGGGGGTTATTCGCAAGAGGCTAAGAATGTGGAACCCCATGCTAACCAAGATGTGAAGAACCATAATCTGGAGGTGGCAAAGAACCTCGAAATATTCAATGTACTCTACAAGAACCTGGATCTGATGTATGTTGATACGCTGGATGCTGGCAAGGTGGTGACGGCGGGCATCGATGCCATGCTGCAGTCGCTGGACCCCTATACGGAATACTATCCGGAGGAAAAGCAGAAGGAGCTGAAGACGATGATGACGGGCAAATATGCGGGCATTGGTGCGTTGGTGCGCTATCACCAGAAATTAAAGCGCGTGGTCATTGACGAACCCTATGAGGGCATGCCTGCCCAGGAGGCTGGGCTGAGAAAGGGTGACGTGATATTGCAGATTGACGACACGTTGATGACCGATAAGCCTGTTTCCTATGTGAGCAGTCATCTTCGTGGTGAGGCTGGCAGTACTTTTGTGCTGAAGATAGAGCGTCCGACTACGGGCAAGACCATGAAGTTTAAGATTACGCGGCGTAGCATCAAGATGCCCGAGATTCCCTACTACGCGATGCGTGCAAACAACGTGGGGTATATCTGTTTGAATACTTTCACGGGCGAGCCGTCAAAGGCGATGCGCCGTGCTTTTCTGGACTTGAAGAAGCAAGGGGCAGAGAAGCTGATATTGGACTTGCGCGGCAATGGTGGCGGTTCGTTAAGCGAGTGTGTCGACATTCTGAATATGTGGATTCCAAAGGACGTGCGAATTGTGGAGACCAAGGGTAAGATGAAACGTGCGGCATCGGAATACAAGACGCGTCTGGAGCCCGTTGACACTGTGATGCCTATAGTGGTGCTGGTAAACCGTGAGACCGCTTCTGCCAGTGAGATAACATGTGGGGCACTGCAGGACTTAAAGCGCGGCATCGTGATCGGTACGCGCACGTTTGGCAAAGGATTGGTTCAGGTGCCTAACGTAGACTTGCCCTATAACGCAAATCTGAAGCTGACGACAGCACGCTACTTCCTGCCTTCAGGCCGCGGCATCAAGATGAAGGAGGGTATCAAGCCCGATATTGAGATTAAGCCTGACACGATGTCGAACATCACGTTATATCTGGACCGGCTCGACTCCACTGAGGTGATGTTCGACTATGTTGTTGACTACATAGGACGGCATCCGTCTATTGCTCCCGCCAAGGATTTCCACCTGTCGGATGCTGATTATGAGGTCTTCAAGCAGCGTGTCATCAAGGCAGGCTTCACCTACGACCAGGTCACTAAGAAGCAGTTTGAGGAACTGGAGAAGCTGGCTAAGTTTGAAGGGTACTACGATGATGCGCAAACTGAGTTTGAGGCTTTGAAGAAGAAGATAGACCACCACGACGTGGAGCGTGACTTGCAACGGCACCGCAGCGAGATACAGCAGCTGATGGAGCAAGACATCGTTTCGGCATATTACTATCAAGGCGGTCAGTTGCAGGTAGGACTGCGCAATGACAAAGTGTTGCAGGAGGCTGAACGCGTGCTGAACACGGAGGGTGAATACCTGCGTGTGTTGAACGGTGAGAAAGAAACAAAGGGCGATAGTAAAGAGTAGCTGAAGGTTAACCCAGCACGATGTTCTCTACCTCTACGTTGTCGTGGAGAAATAGCTGGGCTTGCTCTTTGAACTTTACGGGATTTTCGGTAGTGAGATAGTGTACCTGTCCGCCCTTCGTACAGCGTTGTTCGATGGCAGGATGGCGCTGGAAGTACTGCCGCAGGGACTCAGCTACATATTCACCCTGAGCGATGATGCGGATGCCGCGTGGGATGTACTTGTGAATCTTCGGCAGCAACAGCGGGTAGTGGGTGCAGCCTAATATAACCGTATCAATCTGACTGTCAAGGCGCATGAGTTGATCAACGCGCTTTTTGACGAAGTAGTCGGCTCCAGGGGAGTCGGCTTCGTTGTATTCTACTAATGGAACCCAGAAGGGACATGCCACACCCGACACCTTGATGTCAGGAAAAAACTTATGAATTTCCAATGTGTACGACTCACTCTTGATGGTGCCTTCGGTGGCGAAAATGCCTACGTGCCGGCTTTGTGTCAGTGAACCGATAATTTCGGCCGTAGGACGGATGATGCCCAAAACCCTGCGCTCAGGGTCCAGCAGGGGCAAGTCGTTTTGTTGAATGGTACGTAGCGCCTTGGCTGAGGCAGTGTTGCAGCCCAGGATGACCAGATGGCACCCCAGCTCAAAGAGGCGTGTGACGGCCTGGCGGGTGAACTCATAGACAACATCGAACGAGCGGCTGCCATAGGGCGTACGGGCATTGTCGCCCAAGTACAGATAGTCGTACTGGGGCAATAGTTGTCGGATGCCGTGCAGAATGGTTAGTCCGCCGTATCCGCTGTCGAAGATGCCAATGGGGCCTGGGGCTGTGCTAAGCATGGTGAGGGAAAAAGTGATGCATGGTGAGCTAAGAGCGCACCATGCACCCATCGTTTTTATTTCTGAAGTGCTTCCTTGACAGCTTCCGTAATGTCTTCACCCATCGTGACATTGATCCAAGGTGCAGCGTTGGCATCGGTGTTGAGGATAAAGGCAAAGCCTCGCTCCTGACCGATTTGTGCCAGCGTCTCGGCAAGACGGGTTTTCAGCGGTGCCAGGGCATCAGCCTGTGCCTTCTCCAGCAGTTGCTGGCTCTGCTTCTTGAAAGCAATGTTCTTGTTGAGCATCTCTTGCAGCTCGCTCTGGCGCTTCTGCAAAATAGTCTTGGGGAAGGAAGCCTGTCCGTCAAGAAACTCTTCATACTTGGTGTTGAAGTCGTTCTCTACACGTTTCTGTTCGGCTTCGTACTGGTTGCGCAGTATCTCCATGTCACCCTGCATCTGTGCATACTGCGGCATGGAAGTCAGCATAGCATCATAGCTGAGGTAGCCGAACTTCAACTCGCCCTGTGCCATTGTGGGAATGGCGCAAAGCATGAGGATAAATAATGCTATATTCTTCATGGCTATATATGTGTTGTTGGGTTTAGAGTCCGAGTTTCTTTTTGACTTCAGCCGTAACGTCTGTTGACAGTGTGGTGCTGATGTAGGGAATACCACTGGTAAGGTCCATGATGTAGACGTAGTTGCCTGCTGTGCCCACCTGTTTGATGGCATCGAGCACCTTCGAGGTGATTGCCTGCATCTTCTCCTGCTGCTCTTTAGCCAGAGCCTGTTGGTTGTCTTGGTAGCTCTGCTGAATTTTCTGGTACATATCCTGCAGTTCCTGTTGGCGGCGTTGCTTGATGTTTTCGGGTAGGGTAGACTCCTCCTTCTCGAATGCCTCAGCCTTCTTCTGCAACTCTTCCTGCATAGCTTTCATGTCAGCCTCATACTGCTTGGTCAGGGCCTCTATTTCAGTGCGTGCCTTGGCAAACTCAGGCATTGCCTGGATTACTTCCTGAGAGTTGACGTGTCCGAACTTCTGTGCGTTAGCGGTGGTGAAACCACAGATTGCGCATAATGCGCAGATAATGAATTTTTTCATAGATTTCGTTGTTTATTGTTGTTTTTCGTTGTTAATTTCAGAATTTGAGTGTTTTCTTTAGGTCCAGTGGGGCGTTCGTCAGTTAGCATATCCCAGCTTGCTGAGTACCTCGTTGGATATGTCGATTTTTGGTGAGCCAAAGATGATGCCTTGGTCGCTGGCTCTGTCAAGTACGAGCTGGTAGCCACGCAGGTCGGCAATGTCCTTGACGGCATTGTAGACTTCCTCCTGTATGGGTGTCATCAGTGCGGTACGTTTCTTGAAGAGTTCACCGTCAGGTGCGAAGTACTTCTTCTTCAGGTCGGCAGCTTCTTTCTCCTTGGCAACGATGGCGTCTTGACGGCTCTTCTTCTGCTCCTGTGAGAGAAAGACGACCTCATTCTGGTAGTTCTTGTATAGCGTCTGAGCCTCTATCTGCAACGCCTCCACCTCAGCCTGCCACTTTTTGGAGATTTGGCTGAGTTGTTCGTTGGCACGCTCGTATGCCGGAATATTCTTGAAGATATAGTCCATGTCTACAAGTGCAAACTTCTGCGCTTGTGCAGTAGTGAGTGATAGTTGATAGACGAAGAGTATTGCAACCACTCTTAATGCTGATTTTATCTTTCTGTTCATATTTGTTGTGCTTATGTTTGTATCGCTTTTGTTACTTAATTATCTCTCCACCTAATTAGAACTCTTGTCCCAAAATGAAGTGGAACTGACTGCCGCCCTTCGAGTTGGAGGTGATGTACGGATGGTCAAAGCCGTATGCCCAGTCGATACCCATCAGACCCACCATGGGCAAGAAGATACGTACGCCGAGACCAGCCGAGCGCTTGATGTCGAATGGGTTGAAATTCTTTGACTCGTGCCATGCGTTACCTCCCTCAATGAATCCGAGTCCATAGATGGTGGTATTACCCAGCAGGAACGGGTAGCGCAACTCCAGCGTGAAGCGGTCGTAGGCATAACCCTCAGCACGATAGGGGGTCAGTGAACCGTTCTCGTAACCACGCAGTCCGATGGTCTCCTCGGCATATCCGGAACTGTATCCGCTCATGCCGTCACCACCAACATAGAAGGTTTCGAACGGAGATATCTTGTTGCTGTTATAACTACCCAGAATACCCATCTCGACACGCGTCATGAGCACGAGACACTTCTGACCGTTGGTGAGTGGCGTGAAGGTACGCGTCTTAAACTTCCACTTGTGGTATTCAATCCAGCGATACTTCTCCTGCAACTCATCCTGATAGCGGTCGTAGTCGGT
The DNA here is from genome assembly GCA_946540105.1 of uncultured Prevotella sp. GTDB lineage: Bacteria > Bacteroidota > Bacteroidia > Bacteroidales > Bacteroidaceae > Prevotella. The sequence goes on from CAMNIA010000023.1 coordinate 5,255, forward strand.
GTTGTAGGTCGTGGCGGTAGCCATCGATGCATAATCTTTCTTGTCGAATACCGACCAAGGCGGTGTGAGTGTTACCGAAGCCATGAACTCAGAACCTCTGCGTGGGAACAGCTGGTTGTCGGTAGAGTTACGTGACAGCGTTATGCCCAGGTTGATGTTGTTACAGTTACCATTGGAGATGATAAAGTAACTCCAGTCACGCAGCATGTAGCGGGTGTACGACAGCTGCAGGCTCAGCTGGAAGTAGTCATCGGGCCAACGCAGACGCTTACCCCAACCGACGGATGCACCAAACAGTTTGATGTACTTGTCGTCATCCATCATGGCTGTGTAGTCGTAGTAACCGCTGTTATACTGACCGAAACCAGAAGCGTAGCTGTAGTAGTTGTTCATCCAAGAAGAGTTGCGGTAGGTGCTCGAGATGTCCGTCTGCTTCGAGTAGAAGGCGTTGACGCTGAAGGCGTTAGGACGTTTTCCGCCAAACCATCCGGTAGAGTAGCCTGCCGATACCGAGTTGTAATATTTGGCATTGGTCTGGTAAGACAGTGACAACTGCTCGCCGTCGCCAATGGGCATGATGCCACGCTTCATCTTGTTCTTGCCGAAGAGGTTACGCATGGAGAAGTTGTTGAGCTTGATTCCTACGCGTCCGATGACACCGGTCTGACCCCAACCCAACGAGAATTCCAGCTGGTCGTTCGACTTCTGCTCGAGGTTCCAGTTGATGTCCACAGTGCCGTCTTCGTAGTTCGGCTTGATGTCCGGATTGACCTTCTCTGGGTCGAAGAAACCCATTGAGGCAATCTCGCGCGCAGAACGCTGGATGGCATCTTTCGAGAACAGGTCGCCAGGTTTGGTGCGTAGTTCACGGCGTACCACCTCCTCGTAGAGCCGGGTGTTTCCGTAAATACGTACGTTGCTGATGTGTGCCTGTTGACCCTCCATAATACGCATCTCGAGGTCTATAGAGTCGCCGACAATGTTGACCTCGGTAGGTTGCAGATTGTAGAACAGGTAACCGTTATTCCAGTAGTAGTTACCGATGGCATCTTCGTCTTCGGAGAGGCGTTTGCGCATCAGCTTTTGGTTGTAGACATCCCCCTTCTTCATGCCCAGTGAGGCATTCAGCCAGTCGGTGGTAACTACCGTATTGCCCACCCAGGTGATGTCGCGGATGTAATATTTCTGACCTTCTTCTACCTTTACATATACGTTGACGTGCTTCTCGTCAACAGTCCACACGCTGTCTTCCAGAATGTTGGCATCGCGGTATCCCAGTTCGTTGTACTTGTCTATCAGCGCCTTTTTGGCTTCGTCGTAGCGTTCGGGTGTGAACTTTTTGGACTTGAAGATGTTCTTGAGTTTTCCTGCTTCGTTGATTTTGCCAAAGGCTCCCTTCTTGAAGAAACTGCCCGTAATCTTGCTGGCTGACAATTGCTCGTTACCCTCGAAGACAATCTTGCGGACTTTCATCTTCGACTTCTTGTCGATGGTAACATCGAGAATGACCTCGTTCTTGCCCGTCACATCATCGCGTTGCAAGATGTCAATTTCTGCATTTTTATAACCCTTTTCATCGAAGTATTTTTTTGCCAGTATCTTTGCACGGTCTATCATGTTTGGTGTAATCTGGCTACCCTTCATGATGCCCAGCTTTGTCTCCATGTCTTGCCGCTCCGACTTTTTCAGTCCGTAGTAGTTGATGGCACTGATGCGTGGGCGTGTGGTCAGGTGTATACAGAGGTACAGCTTGTTGCCCACGATGGAGTCGGCTGCAATGGCTACCTTGGAAAAGAGTCCGTGCTTCCAGTAGCGTTTGACGGCTTCTGTGATTTCTGTGCCAGGCAGGCTAATCTGTTGTCCGACGGTCAGTCCTGACAGGCTGGTAAGAACATAGTCTTCGTAGCCTTCGACGCCTTTTACGCTGAGCCCGCCCAACTCTAACTGGCGGGGAGTACCGGCATAGGAAATCTCAGGGTTGACAATGACATCCTGCGCCATAGCATTCATAGGTAAAAAGGTAAAAAGGTAAAAAGGTAAAACACCCCTTACCATCACCTTTACCTTGTCTATAATTGCTTTTCGTATCACGATTTTATTTTTTACCAGTTTTTTTCTTACTTTTGTTTTTACTTCTCGGTCTCGTTCTCAACCTGCGCCTCAGTCTTCCCGTAACGGCGCTGGCGACTCTGGAAGCTCTCGATAGCCTTATGCAGTGCGGCTTCATCGAAGTCAGGCCAGTAGGTGTCACAGAAATACAGTTCCGAGTATGCTATCTGCCACAGCAGGTAGTTGGAGATGCGCAGCTCGCCGCCAGTGCGTATGAGCAGGTCTGGGTCGGGCATGAAGTTCGTTGTCAAGTGCTGACTGATGGTGTCTTCGCTGATGGCGTCCAGGCTTATCTTGCCCTCCTTGCTGTCGGCAGCTATCTGTCTGACAGCCTCCGTTATCTCCCAGCGGCTGGAGTAGCTTAGTGCCACCACCATTGTCATCGCGTCATTCTGGGCAGTATGCTCTTCAGTCTCGCGCAGTTTCTTCTGTACTGCATCGGGCAGCCGCTTGGTGTCTCCAATGACGCGGAAGCGCACGTTGTTCTTCATGAAGATTTCGTCTTCGAGTGATGAGAGCACCAGTCCCATCAGCGCTGCCACCTCATCGGCTGGGCGCCCCCAGTTCTCGGTCGAGAAAGTGTAGAGAGTCAGGTATTTCACACCCAGACGCGTGCACTCCGAAGTAATGCGGCGCACAGCTTCTACGCCTGCTTGGTGTCCGTAGCTGCGCTCCTTGCCTCGCTCGTTAGCCCAGCGTCCGTTGCCATCCATGATGATAGCTATATGCTGAGGAATGTATTTTAGTTCATAATTCATAATTCAATCGGTTTAATCTCTGTCATTGTGGCACGTCCTGCACTTAGCCCAAATATCGTAGGTCAGCGAAAGGCGCAGGTGGCTGTAGCAGTCGGTGTTTTTAAACGGGCCGCTGCGCTTGATGCCGTAGGGGTCGCTGATGCCGTCCAGACAGTCGTTGCTGCTGATGTGCATGGTCCACTCCAATGCCACGTTGACGCGGTCGGCTGCCTTGTATTTCACGCCGCCTCCTATCGGTAGGTTGACACCCATCTCCGTCTTGTCGGCTTTGCAGGCGGTGATACCCATACCTATATATATATAAGGTGTAAGCCGTTTGGCCCCACGATAGTCCTGTCCAGTGCCAAAGGGCCAGAAGTTGTACTCGAAGCGCAACCCTACGTCCAAGACGTTGTTCTTGAAGTCGTAGGTGGTAATGTTGGGATAGTACGTCTTCTCGTATTTTGATGAGCCCTTCAGTGTTCCGTAGCTGATGTTCAGAGCCAGTGCCTGGCGTGGGTCGAACTTGTATTTGGCTAACAGCGAGAACATGGGTTGTTGGTTCTTGAATATGTTGCCGTTGAAGTCCCCCTGATAGGAAACCAATCCAATGCCGCCTCCCAACTCCATGCGGTATTCTGGGTCCGTCTGACCCATGATGCTAATAGGCAGGCAAAGGAAGAGGTAAACGGATAAGACGCGTTTTACCATCTGCCGGAAATGATATGATACATACGACACCATCATTTTTTGTCTGCTTTTTTTCTTTTAGCTTTTGCCGTTTTAGTTGTTTTTCCATCCGAGGCGGTTCAGGCGACCTTTCCATACGTGTAGGCTGCCGTCTGCATAGTCGCAGTAAAGCCAGATGTAGTTGTCGGCATCTGTTTTCACCAACATCTTCTTCGCCTGTGAGTAGTCGAAGTCTGACGGCATCAAGATGCGACTTGATACTTTCCATGTAATGCCGTTGTCGCGGCTTTCGTAGATTTGCTTGAAGTCACCGCCGAATGCCAATACCACGCCGTCGTAGCGGATGAGATTCAGTCCTGTCAGGGCAGGCAGCAGGTACTGTGTCTCGCTGCCGCGATCCAGATATGTCCAGTTGCCGGTAGCCTTCTTGCCCCTGTTGTCTACAATCTTGCGCCATACGGCAGTCTTCGTACCGCTGACGGTTCCTGCCAATAGCACGTAGTCCATCGAGTCAGCAAGTGCCATCGGATAGCTCACCAGCGCGATGTCGGTGGAGGGCACCGAGGCGATGTCTTCGTGGTCATCGGCAATATCCTGTGTCCAGTCTGTAGCATTAGTGGCTTTGTGCATCACCTTTCCGCCTTCACTGATGGCATACGCTTCGTAGCTGCTCTTACCCAACAGTTGCTTGATGCCTGTAGGTAGTGTCTCTGTGGGTTTCGTGGCCCCAGTCTGTTTCTGCCATACGGTTTCTTCGCCGTCCTGCTTGTGAACATTCACCTTGACCTTGTAGTCCGTATAACCTCCGCCGTCGCTTGCCCAGACCCGAAACGTCCGTTCCTGGCTGAAGTCGATGCTGTCAGACGAGCTGTAGGTCTTGTAGGTGTCATCCGTCAGGCTCTTAATGCCTATGATGCCGTTGTTCCTCGTTCCTACGGTGCATACCACGTGGGAGGCATCGGTGTAGATGAGTAGCGAGTCAACATTCTCGATGGTTTTGCCGACAGCGTCAATCTGCATAGGGTAGGCGCTGCCTGCATAGGTTATCTTCTCTCCCGCCACGTAACGGTTCAGTGTGCCGAGTGTGAAGCTGGTGATGGCAGCGTCGCCATAGAGTGTCAGCGTTGTTTCGTCCTCGGTCTTACACGATGCCAGCAGCATGAGGGCAGCCAGCACATAGTATATTGTTCTTTTTTGCTTCATTGCAAGTGTTTATTGTCTATGTCAATTCTCGAAAATCCAAAATTCCGTGCAAATTTACGCACAAATCTTGAAATCTGAGCATTTTTCCACCTTTTATTAAGTTAAAAACATGAATAAATGCAGATATTTTATGTTTTTAAACATTTGTTTCCCGTTTTTATCTTATCCTTTAGCATATCTTTTAGTATAAAAAACGCTAATATTTGTATGAAATGTGCAAAAGTTTCAAAGAATATTCCTACCTTTGCACATTCAAACCAAGGAAAAAACTATTAAAATCAATAAGGTTATGAAATTAAGAAGAATGTTAGTGGCTCTGCTGACGCTGGTTAGTTCAGTTGCCATGATGGCTCAACAGCCAATCCCCGTTGACACCGATGTCCGCATTGGTAAGCTGGACAATGGTCTGACTTATTACATCCGCCATAATGCGTGGCCGGAGCAACGTGCCGAGTTCTATATCGCACAGCGTGTTGGCTCTATACAGGAGAACGACAATCAGCGCGGTCTGGCTCACTTCTTGGAGCACATGTGCTTCAATGGCACCGAGCATTTCAAGGGCAACGACATCGTGAAGTGGTGTGAGAGCATCGGTGTGAAGTTCGGCCGCGACCTGAACGCTTATACCGCAATTGACCGCACCGTCTACAACATATCGAATGTCCCCACAACCCGCGAAGGCATCATTGACTCTTGTCTGCTGATTCTGCACGACTGGGCTGACGGTCTGCTGCTGGAGCCCGAGGAGATTCAGAAAGAGCGTGGTGTCATTCACGAGGAATGGCGTCTGCGCACATCGGCAACGAGCCGTATGTTCGAGCGCGACCTGCCCCAGCTGTATCCTGGTTCAAAGTATGGCCACCGCTATCCTATCGGTTTGATGGAGATTATTGACAACTTCGAACCGCAGGTGCTGCGCGACTACTATGAGAAGTGGTATCGTCCCGACAACCAAGCTGTCATTGTGGTTGGCGACTTCGATGTAGACAAGGTAGAGCAGAAAATCAAGGACCTCTTCTCGCCCATCAAGATGCCAGAGAACCCCGCTCCTGTTGTTGCTGAGGCCGTTCCCGACAATGCAGAACCCATCTATGTCATTGACAAGGATAAGGAAATGCAGTACAGCATAGTAGAACTTTATGTGAAGAGTGACCCCATTCCTGACGCGGTTAAGGGTGACGTGCAGTACCTTATTGTAGATTATGTCAAGGACGCAGCCATAGGTATGCTGAACGACCGTCTGTCGGAGTTGGCAAAGAAGCCCGATTGCCCCTTCCTGGAAGGTGATGCAGGTTATGGTAAGTATATCTATGCGAAGACCAAAGATGCCTTCCAGATGAGCGCCCTGCCCAAGGAGGGTCAGACCGAGGCTGCCCTGAACGCACTCGTGTTGGAAGGACGCCGTGCCGCTGAGTATGGTTTCACCGCTACCGAGTATCAGCGCTACAAGCAGAATTTCCTCAGTATGCTCGAAAAGCGCTATTCTAACAAGGACAAACGCTACAACAACCAGTTCTGCAGAGAGTATACTGAGCACTATCTGGAAAATGAACCTATTCCTTCTATCGACATGTATTATCAGGTGATGAAGCAGATGGCACCAATGATTCCACTTGAGGCTATCAATGAGTTGATGAAGGAGATGTTGCCCGCCAACGACTCTAACCTTGTGGTTATCAACATGAACCAGGAAAAGGAAGGTGCCGTATATCCTACTGTGGAAAGTCTGAAGAAAGCTGTTGCCGATGCCCGAGCTCAGCAGATTGAGGCTTATGTGGACAATGTGAAAAACGAACCCCTTATTGCCAAACTGCCTAAAGCAGGTAAGATAGTTAAGGAGGCAGATGGAAAGAAGTTCGACTACAAGGAACTGACCCTTTCTAACGGCGTTACCATCGTACTGAAGAAGACCGACCTGAAGAAAGACCAGGTTATCCTGAGAGGAGAAGGCTGGGGAGGCTCGTCACTTTATGGCGAGAAAGACTTCGCTAACCTGAAGATGTTCGATGATGTCGTTGAGGCCAGCGGACTCGGCAACTTCTCACACACCGAGTTGGAGAAAGCACTTGCAGGCAAGATTGCCAGTGCCAGCCTGTCACTTGGTGCCAACCGTGAATACATCGTGGGCTCTTCTACACCTACCGATGTGGAGACCATGCTGCAGCTCGTCTACCTTACCATGACCAATATCAACAAGGACCAGGAGTCGTTTGACAACCTGATGAAGACCACAGAACTCATGCTGAAGAACAAATCGCTGCAGCCAGAGTCCGTCTTCGGCGACTCGCTGCTCGTTACCCTGACAGATCACGACAAGCGTCAGGCACCGCTCACCGTGGATGCTCTGAAGCAGGTCAACTACGACCGCATCCTGCAGATTGCCAAGGAACGTACCGCCAATGCTGCTGCCTTCACCTTTACCATCATCGGAAACTTTGACGAGGCTACCATCCGTCCGCTCATCGAGCAATATCTGGGTGCGCTCCCCTCACAGAAAAAGATTGTGAAGGGCAAGGATGTCGACAAGCGTTTCAAAGGTGTTGTGAAGAACAACTTCACTCGCAAGATGGAGACACCGAAGGCGCTGGCTATCATGGTGTGGAACAACGACAAGATGGACTTCACGTTGGAGAATATAGTACGTGCCGATATGGTTGGCCAGATTCTTACCATGCTCTATACGGAGAAGATTCGTGAGGAGGCTTCAGCCGCTTACACAGTAACAGCCCAGGGAGGCATCAGCCGTGACGATTATCGCACATCAGGTCAGACTCTCGTTGTATGCCCGATGAAACCTGAGAAGAGCGACATCGCACTGAAAATCATGTACGATGAGGTTCAGGAAATGGCGAAGAGCGTCGATGCTGAAAAGCTGAAGAAGACCAAGGAGTATATGCTGAAGAACGTTGATGACCAGGCCAAGACCAACAACTATTGGATTGGCAAGATAAACAGTCTGCGCAAGTATGGTGTTGACACCCACACGGACTACAAGAAGGTTGTTGAGGCTCAAACTCCAGAGAGCATCGCCGCTTACATGCAACTGCTGCTGAAGTCGGGTAATTTCGCCCAGGTAGTGATGCTGCCCGAAGACGTGAAGGCTGATGGAGCAAAAACCGACGAGGTAAAGAAGTAACACGGACGGAATGAGTTATTTGTTTTCATCAGAATCAGTATCTGAAGGCCATCCCGACAAGGTGGCTGATCAGATAAGTGACGCGATATTAGATCAATTTTTGGCTTATGACGAGCATGCCCGTGTGGCATGCGAGTCATTTGTCACTACAGGACAAGTCGTGCTGATGGGTGAGGTGCGCAGCGAGGAGTATATTGATTTGCAGACCATTGCGCGCAACACCATCAAGAAGATAGGATATACCAAAGCTGAGTATCAGTTCGACGGCAACTCCTGTGGCATACTGACCGCCATCCATGAACAGAGCGATGACATCAACCGAGGCGTGGACAACGGCAATGAGGAGGAGCAAGGCGCTGGTGACCAGGGTATGATGTTTGGCTATGCAACCAACGAGACCGAGAACCTGATGCCCGTGTCGCTTGACTTGGCTCACCTCATCATGCGCACGCTGGCTGAAATCCGTAAGGAGGGGAAGCAGATGACCTATCTGCGCCCTGATTCGAAGAGTCAGGTTACGGTTCAGTATAGTGACGCGGGCATTCCCGAACGCATCGATACCATCGTGGTGTCAACACAGCATGACGAGTTCGACAGCGATGATGAACGCATGTTGGCAAAAATCCGTGAGGATGTTGTCAATATACTGATTCCACGCGTCAAATCGAAGATTCATTCCAACAAGGTGTTGGCGCTCTTTGGCAATGACATCAAATACTATGTCAATCCGACAGGTAAGTTTGTCATTGGTGGACCACACGGAGATACCGGTCTGACTGGTCGAAAGATTATTGTTGACACCTATGGCGGCAAAGGCGCTCACGGAGGAGGCGCTTTCTCAGGCAAGGACTCCTCCAAAGTCGACCGCTCCGCTGCTTATGCAGCACGTCATATCGCCAAGAACATGGTGGCTGCAGGCGTGAGTGACGAGATTTTGGTACAGGTGAGCTATGCCATCGGCGTAGCACGACCCATGAATATCTATGTCAACACCTACGGCCGGAGCCATGTGAAGATGTCTGACAGCGAGATAGCCAAGAAGATAGAGAAGCTTTTCGACCTGCGTCCCAAAGCCATTGAACGCAACTTGAAACTGCGCCAGCCCATGTATCTTGAGACAGCTGCCTACGGACACATGGGACGGCAATCGGAGATAGTAAAGAAAACCTTCACCAGCCGCTATCACGAAACCAAAACCATTGATGTGGAGCTGTTTACGTGGGAGAAACTGGATCGTGTCGATGATATTAAGAAAGAGTTTGGAATTTAACAGGATAGGGGAGAGGAAGTAATGCCTGACGTACAATTACAGAAGTATGACTGGGCGGGATATTTTTCTAAAGACAGTCTTTTTCGGACGGAAGTGCCGACAAGAGATAGCGGCATAGCAGGCGATCCTGTACCCTATAGCGTACAAAGCGATGATGTCATTACGACATTGTTGCTTTGTTGCTTTATTCTTGCACTCATTGCTTTTTCAACCGTCAAGTCATTTCTGGGTCGTCAGGCTCGGCGCTTTTTCTATTTCTCAAACGAAGAAAACGTGGGAGTGACGGAGACGGCGGGAGAGGTACGCTTCCAACTGTTTCTGGTCTTTGTTGACAGCCTGCTGATAGCACTCCTGTACTACTTCTATACACTTCAGGTAAATGGAGAGTGCTATGTGCTGGACTCTCAATACCAGCTTATAGCCATATTCTTAGGCATAGTGCTCGTCTATTTCTTTCTTAAAATGATGTTGTATGTCATCGTGAATAATGTCTTCTTTGATGGTAAAAGAAATGAACAATGGATGAGGGCTTTTCTCTTTGTTATCTCAGTAGAGGGGGTGCTACTCTTCCCTGCAGTACTCATTCAGGGGTATCTGAATTTGTCGGTCCAAAATGTTGAAACTTATGTGGCTTTTGTGCTGATTTTTGTTAAATTATTGACATTTTATAAGCTCTATATCATCTTTTTTAGAAGAAATGTCGTTCGTCTGCAAATAATTTTGTACCTTTGTGCGCTCGAAATAATACCCATGTTTACCCTTATGGGCATTCTCGACTTAACGGTTGAAAGTTTGAAAATAAATTTATAGGACATCGATGATCAAGAAGATTCTGGTTTCACAACCAAAACCAACAAGTGAAAAATCACCGTACTATGACATCGCTTCAAAATACGGTTTGGAGTTGGTTTTTCGCCCTTTTATCAAGGTGGAGGGAATCACAGCTAAGGAATTTCGTGCACAGAAGGTGAATATTCTGGATTATACAGCTGTGGTTTTTACATCGCGTCATGCCATTGACAATTATTTCACATTGGCGAAGGAAATGAGAGTGGCTATACCTGAGGATATGAAGTATTTCTGTGTGACGGAGACGATTTCTCTCTATATCCAAAAGTATGTGCAGTACAGGAAACGCAAGGTGTTCTTCGGTACTACGGGCAAGATTGACGACCTCCTGCCTTCTATGGTCAAGCATAAGAACGAGAAGTATCTGGTGCCCATGAGTGATGTCCATAATGACAGTTTGGCACAGTTGCTCGACTCTAAGAAACTGAATCATCGCGAGTGTGTGATGTATCGCACGGTAAGCAATGATTTCACTGAGGAGGAGGTAAAGAACTTTGACTACGACATGCTTATCTTCTTCAGTCCGGCAGGTATAGAGTCGCTGACAAAGAACTTCCCCAACTTCAAGCAGGGAAATATCGCCATTGCTACCTTCGGACCTACTACGGCTCAGTCGGCGAAGGATGCAGGACTCCGTCTGGACATCGAGGCTCCATCAGAAAAGTATCCGTCCATGACGGGAGCTTTACAACACTATCTGGCTGAGAAGCAAGGCTGATATGCACAGCAGCCAAAGATTTGCAAAGCAAGAGCGAATGGTCAGCAAGAAGCTGATTGACCAACTCTTCAGAGGAAGTCGTTCGGCAGTAGCATTTCCGTTAAGAGCTATATATTTAAATAAGGTACGTGCGGAGGGTGCACTGCCCGTACAGGTTCTCGTCAGCGTTTCGAAAAGGCACTTCAAACATGCTGTAGACAGAAACCGTATTAAGCGACAGATTCGTGAGGCATATCGCCAGCATAAGCAGCTTCTTTGTGAGACGGTGCCCGAAGACAAGCAAGTGCTATTAGCTTTTGTGTGGTTGTCAAATGAACATTTGCCTACCCAGCAGGTTGAGAACCGTGTCGTGAATTTGCTGCAAAGAGTGGCTGAAAAGCTATGACAAGACTATGGCGCCATATATCAAGACTGATTGCGTGGCTGCTGATACTGCCAATCCGCTTTTATCAGATAGCCATCTCGCCTTTGCTTGGACCCTCGTGCCGCTTCACACCTACGTGTAGCGAATATGCCAGGCAGGCTATTGCCAAATACGGACCCTTCAAAGGACTGTGGCTAGCCATAAAACGACTCTTGCGGTGCCATCCCTGGGGAGGTTCGGGTTACGATCCTGTCCCATGAAGATAAAAGAATTATTAGAAATACGAAATATACGAGCATGAAGAATTTTGTAGAAGAACTAAAGTGGCGCGGGATGCTGGCTCAAATGATGCCAGGTACAGAGGAACTCCTGCAGAAAGAGATGGTGACAGCCTATCTCGGTACTGACCCTACAGCCGACTCACTGCACATCGGTCACCTCTGTGGCATCATGATGCTGCGTCACCTGCAGCGTTGCGGTCACCGTCCTGTCATCCTTGTCGGAGGAGCCACCGGTATGATTGGCGACCCCTCAGGTAAGTCACAGGAGAGAAATCTGCTGAACGACGAGACGCTGCGCCATAACCAGGAGTGTATTAAAAAGCAGGTGGCTAAGTTCTTGGATTTCGAGTCTAAAGACGCCAATGCTGCCCTGATGGTCAACAACTATGACTGGATGAAGAACTTTACGTTTCTGGACTTTGCCCGTGAGGTGGGGAAACACATTACTGTCAACTATATGATGGCAAAGGAAAGCGTCCAGCAGCGCTTGAACGGTACTGCCCGCGATGGCCTCTCGTTTACCGAGTTCACCTACCAGTTGTTGCAAGGCTACGACTTCCTGTACCTTTACCAGCACTACGGCGTAAAACTGCAGTTAGGCGGCAACGACCAATGGGGCAACATGACTACTGGCACGGAGTTGATTCGCCGTACACTGGGTAATGAGGTCGAGACCTTTGCACTGACCTGTCCGCTCATCACCAAGAGCGACGGTAAGAAGTTTGGTAAGACGGAGTCTGGAAATATCTGGCTTGACCCGCAGCGCACCACGCCGTACAAGTTCTATCAGTTCTGGCTGAATGTCAGCGATGACGATGCTGAGCGCTATATCAAGATATTCACCTCGCTGGATAAGGAGACCATCGACGCACTTGTTGCTGAGCACAAGCAGGACCCTGGTCGCCGCATCCTGCAGAAGCGTCTGGCTGAGGAGGTAACAGTCATGGTACACTCCCGTGAGGCGCTCGATGCCGCTATTGAGGCAAGCAACCTGCTCTTTGGTAAGTCCACCAAAGAAGGACTGGAGAAGCTTGATGAGCAGACCTTCCTCGATGTCTTCGACGGTGTACCGCAGTTTGAAATCGGTAAGGACCAGCTGGGTCAGCCTGCTATCGAGCTGCTTACCACAGTAGCTCCCGTCTTCCCTTCGAAAGGCGAGATGCGAAAGATGGTGCAGGGTGGGGGCGTCTCGCTCAACAAGGAGAAGCTTACCGACCAACAGCGCGTCATCACTACCGACGACCTCATTGACGGCAAGTATTTGCTGGCACAAAAGGGCAAGAAAAACTATTTCTTGCTTATCGTGAAATAATATTTGGCTGCAAAATTTTGGTACTTCAATAAAAATTTGTACCTTTGCAGCCGAATTCAACGCACAACGGTCAAGAGCGTTGGAGGTATTGTCCAATGGTGTAATGGTAGCACAACAGGTTTTGGTTCTGTTTGTGGTGGTTCGAATCCGCCTTGGACAACACAGAATGACAGAAGGAAGCTCACAAGGCTTCCTTTTTTTGGTGCCTATGTAGCATTAAGATTACTTGAGTCGACTCGATTGATCGTTTGAATCGACT
>CAMNIA010000024.1 GCA_946540105.1 uncultured Prevotella sp.
ATCTAGAAAAAACCAGTCAAAAAAAATGGAGAAAAAGAAAAAACTCAATATGAAGGTGCAGTGGGCAAAGTTCATCTGCGTCCTATTGCTATACCTCATCTTCCTGCTATGGGTGAAGTCATGGTGGGGACTGCTGGTGGTGCCGTTCATCTACGATGTCTACATCACCAAGAAAATCAACTGGCAGTGGTGGAAAGAGGCAGAAGGGCCCGTAAAATTTGTGATGTCATGGGTCGACGCACTGGTTTTTGCACTTGTCGCCGTCTATTTCATCAACCTGTTCTTCTTCCAAAACTACGTCATTCCATCAAGTTCGCTGGAGAAAAGCCTGCTGACAGGCGACTACCTCTTCGTCTCGAAGATGAGCTACGGACCTCGTATTCCTGAGACTCCGCTGACAATGCCGCTCACACAGCACACGCTGCCAGTCTTCAACAGCAAGTCATACATCGAATGGCCTCATTGGGACTACCGCCGTGTGAAGGGCTTGGGAAAGATTCAACTCAATGACATCGTGGTGTTCAACTATCCTGCAGGCGACACCATCTGCTCTGACCCTCGCTATCAGGCGTATGACTTCTACCAGATGTGCTACCAGATGGGGTATCAGATGTATCCACAGCGGCCTAACCCTGACTCGCTGACCCAAGAACAGTTGCCACAGTATTTCAATACCATCTATATGGCTGGCAGAAAAGCAATTGAGGCTAATCCGCAGGAGTATGGCATTATAGACACCCGTCCTACGGACAGGCGCGAAAACTATGTCAAACGCTGCGTGGGACTGCCAGGACAGACGCTGCAAATCAAAAATCGCATCATCTACATCAACGGAAAAGCCAACAAGGAACCTGACAACGTGCAGTACACCTACCACGTTAAGTTGAAACAACGGCTGGATGATGACACCATGCTGGAGCTGGGTATCACGATGGAGGACCTGATGAGCCTTAACACCAACGGATACATGCCACTGACAAACAGAGCCGTCAAGGAACTGAAGAAACGCACCGACCTGGTGGAAAGCATCGAACTGAACACCAATGCCAGTGACCTGGACATCTATCCGCTGAACGGTAACCTGCACTGGACACGCGACAACTATGGTCCTGTCTGGATTCCTAAAAAGGGCGAGAGCATCAATCTGACACTGAAAAACCTGCCTATCTACGAGCGCTGCATCCGCACCTATGAAGGTAACAAACTGGAGGTGAAGGATGGCAAGATATACATCAACGACCAGGAAACCACGAAGTATACGTTCAAGTTGGATTATTACTGGATGCAAGGCGACAATCGCCATAATTCGCTGGACAGCCGCTACTGGGGTTTCGTGCCTGAGGATCACATTGTTGGAAAACCTATCTTTATCTGGTGGAGCTCTGACCCTGACCGTCACGGCTTATCGGGTATCCGTTGGAACCGACTGTTCCGCTTCGTTGACAACATCAAGTAAGTAAGTTGATATGAAGAATGGGGTGAAGTTCGTAATTACTTTTGCATTGGCAATGGTGCTGATGCTGTCATTCCGGACTTTGGCCCTTTCTGTTCATAGCATTAAAGGCAACGGTCTGCAACCACTCTATCAGGACGGCGACCAGCTGCTGGTAAACCGTTGCAGCTATGGTTTGCGAATCGAAGGCAACAGACTGTTGCCCTACACCCGCTTATGGCGACAACCGGTAGAACGGGGTGACATTGTGGTCTTTAAGGCTACGGGCAATCTGCCCAACGGCACTTATATCGCACGTTGTATTGCGGTTCCTGGTGACACGCTATCCACCAACAAGGGGACACTCGTCATTCCTGGTCTTAAGACATGTGCCGATGCCGACTACTACTGGCTGGAGGCTATCAACCAGTTGAACCCTGTAGATTCGCGCCACCTGGGATTCATCTCTGAGAAAAACATCATTGGCCGTGTTGTCTCGGTGCTCTACAATCGAAAAACCGTGCTTTCACACATCCATCAGCCATGAGCATCGCCCTCCTACAAACCACCTACTTTGGTCCTGTTCAGTGGTATCAGAAGTTGTACCGTTACAAGGATATACGGATAGAACAGTATGACTCGTACCAGAAACAGACCTACCGCAACCGTTGCGTCATAGCAACAGCAAACGGCGTACAGACACTGACGGTGCCCGTTGAGGTAAAAGGCGGAGAAAGCAACAGCGACAAATGTCTGGTGAAAGACGTGCGTATCAGCGATCATAACCAATGGCGGCGTGTGCACTGGAATGCACTGCTGGCAGCTTATAGCGAGAGTCCTTTCTTCGAATACTATGCTGATGACATTCGTCCATTCTTTGAGAAGAAGTACAACTTTCTGGTTGATTTTAACGAAGTCATCCGTCAGAAGATTTGTGAACTCATTGACATCCATCCGAAGGTAACTTACACGGAAAACTTTCTCGCACCTCTGGCTGCGCAGTCTGCCTCGCTTACCAGCGACTACAGGACTGTGATTGATGCCAAGCACCCACAACCCGATGCTACATTCGCTGTCAAACCCTACTGGCAGGTTTTCCAACATAAACACGGATTCCTGCCTAACCTCTCTATCCTCGACCTGCTGTTCTGCATGGGACCAGAGTCTATTTTTTATTTATAGTCACAACAGTTAGAACAATGGCAATCCGTTATACTCATAAAGAAGAGTTGTGGAACTCCTGGTCGCATGCTGGGGGCATCATACTAGGAGTGGTTTTCGGGATCATCTTTATTGTCATGGCTTTCAAGGGTGACAATCCCTGGGCGCGTCTGGGCGTATGTCTCTACCTCTTTGGTATGCTGGGATCTTATGCCGCCTCAACCATCTACCATGCGTTGCCTATGCGCAGCAAGTGGAAAGAACGACTGCGGCGCTGGGACCATGCAGCCATCTACTGGCATATTGCCGGCAGCTACTCACCACTGACACTGGTGGCGCTACGCACCCAGGGGTATTGGGGCTGGTCGCTGTTCTGCTTCGTCTGGCTATGCGCGATAGCAGGAACCATCATCAGCTTCATCCGTCTGAAAGAGCACTCCAACATTGAGACTTTCTGCTTCATCGGCATGGGACTATCGGTGTTGGTTGCCTTCAAACCACTCATCGACTCTGTGTCAACAGCCGCTGTCATCTGGATTATTGCCGAGGGCATCTGCTACATCACAGGAGCAGTATTCTACAGCTTCAACAAGAAACGCTACATGCACTCCGTCTTCCACTTCTTCGTGTTGGCTGGAAGCATCTGTCACATCATTGCCGTATGGGATGTGCTGATGGAATATCTGTAGTGTCACGGAGGAACGAGAAAAAACGTTAAGTATTGATGACATTTCGCGCGCTCGCGAATCTTTAATAATATAAAAGCTTAGGTAACTATAAGACAAAACATATTAAGACATGAATGCAAAACAATTGGAACTGATTGCAGAGAAGAACCGCAAAAGGCTCGTAGAGGTAGTGTATGCTGCTAAAGCTGGGCACATCGGTGGCGACCTGTCGTGCCTCAATGTGATGACGGCACTTTATTTTGATGTAATGAAGAACATCGACCCCGCTCAACCCAAGAATCCTGAGCGTGACCGTTTTGTTCTGTCGAAGGGACACTGTGTTGAGGCTTTGTATGTCACGCTGGAAGCAAAGGGATTTCTGAAGTCTGAGGTCCTCGACACACTGGGTAAGTTTGGAAGCATCCTTAGTGGTCACCCAACCATTGAGGTGCCAGGCATCGAGGTCAACAGCGGTGCACTGGGTCACGGACTACCTATCGGCGTGGGTATGGCTATCGCTGCCAAGATGGACAAGAAAGACTGGCACACCTACGTCATGATGGGTGATGGCGAACAGGGCGAAGGCTCTATCTACGAGGCAGCTATGGCTGGCAGCAAATATAAGCTGGACAACCTGGTAGCTATCATTGACCGAAACCACCTGCAGATTAGTGGTAACACCGAGGACGTGATGCCCATTGACAGCATCAAGGAGCGCTGGAGTGCCTTTGGTTGGGATGTCATCGAGATGAATGGCGATTCGATGGAGGATATCATCAAGACTTTCCATGCCATAGACTATCATAACCAGAAGCCTCACCTGCTGGTTAGCAACACCACGAAGGGCAAGGGCGTAAGCTTCATGGAAGGCATTGCCAAATGGCACCACGGCGTACTGAACGAGGAGCAGTGCAAAGAAGCCGTTAAGGAAATTGAAGCGCGCATCGCCTCCTTAGAGTCGAAATAAAGAAATGTCGAAATAACGAAATATCGAAATAACTATGATAGCTTGTAGAAAACAGTTTACCGACACGCTGCTGGAACTGGCACGTGAAGACAAAGATATTATTGCCGTAACCACCGATGCACGTGGCTCGGTTACATTGGGCGACTATGCCAATGCACTGCCTGAGCAGTTTGTAGAATGCGGCATCGCCGAACAGGATGCCGTAGGTATCTCTGCCGGTCTTGCACACAGCGGCAAGAAGGTGTTCTGCTGCGGACCTGCCTGCTTCTATGTGGCACGCTCGCTGGAACAGGTGAAGGTCGACCTCGCCTATAGCGAGAATCCCGTCACCATTCTTGGAGTATCTGGAGGTGTCGCATACGGAGCGTTGGGAGCTACTCACCATTCACTGCATGACATCGCCGTGCTGCGCACCTTCCCTGGCATGAGTGTCTGTCTGCCCTCTGACTGGCGTTTCACCAAGAAACTCGTAAAGTTCCTTGTCAATTACGACAAACCCTGCTATGTCCGCGTAGGACGTGCTGCCGTTCCTGATGTCTATGAGAACGACGACTTCAACTTCGAGGTGGGTAAGGCCATCCAGATTCTCGATGGCACTGATGTCACCATCATTGCGGCTGGCGAAACAGTCTATCACGCATGGCAGGCTGGCCTGAAACTAAAGGAGAAAGGCATCGCTGCCCGTGTGCTCGACATGTCGTGGATTAAGCCCTTCGACCAGGAGGCTATCCGCAAGGCTGCCAAAGAGACGGGTCGCATTGTGACCGTTGAGGAACACTCACAGTTTGGCGGACTGGGAGCAATGGTCTGCGAAACACTGTCAGAACATCCTGTTCCTGTTCGCATTATTGGCATCCCTGACGAGAATGTCGTACATGGTACTAACGCCGAGATTTTCCACTACTACGGCATGGATGCTGAAGGCATCACCAAGGCTGTACTGTCATTTAAATAACTTAGCACCATGAGTCAGAGAATCATCGCAATAGATCAGAGCACCTCGTCAACAAAGGCCTTGCTGTTTGACGAAAAGTGCAAAATAGTGGCGCGTACGAATGTTGACCACAAGCAATACTACCCTCAGACGGGATGGGTGGAACACGATGCCGAGGAAATCTATCAGAACATGATAGAAGCCATCCGTCTGTTGATAGAGAAGAGTGGTGAAAAGATGGAGGCTAGCAACTACTCGCTCTGTATCACCAATCAGCGAGAGACTGCTGTCGTGTGGAACAGCGCAACGGGCAAGCCCATCAGCCATGCGGTGGTATGGCAGGACACACGGGGCGCTGAACTCTGCCGTGACTTGCGTGAGCGCGGTTTTGCCAAGATGGTTTTCGACAAGAGCGGACTGCTCATCGACCCCAACTTCTCGGCATCTGGTATCAAATGGCTACTCGACCATGTGGAGGGAGCCCGCCAACAGGCTGAGCGTGGCGAACTGCTGATGGGTACCATCGAGACATGGCTTATCTGGAAACTGACGGGCGGCAAAGTGTTTGCCACCGACTATACCAACGCCTCACGAACCATGCTGTTCAACATCCACACCATGGATTGGGATGATGACCTGCTGGAGCTGTTCAACATTCCACGCACCATGATGGCTGAAGTGCGCAGCTGCGATGCCAACTATGGCGAGACGACTTGCGAAGGCGTGTTCTCTGCACCCATTACCATTGCCGGCGTGTTAGGCGACTCGCATGGTGCCTTGGTAGGACAGATGTGTTTCACTCCTGGCTCTGGCAAAGTCACCTATGGTACAGGCTCGAGCGTCATGGTCAATATCGGCGAAAAGCCACTCTCTGCACCGCAAGGACTGGTGACCAGCGTAGGGTTCTCTGCCTTCGGAAAGACCTATTTCGGTTTCGAGGGTAACATCTACAGCACTGGTGCTACCTTGAAGTGGATTGCCGACCAACTGCAGCTGGTGGGACATCCTGCAGAGATGGAAGCGCTGGCTACAAGTGTCAATGACAACGGGGGTGTTTACATCGTGCCTGCCTTCTCTGGTCTGGGCGCTCCCTGGTGGCAGAGCAATGTCAAGGGTGCCGTCTTAGGACTGACTTTTGCAACCACAAAGGCACATTTCCTGAGAGCTGCTCTTGAGTCTATCGCCTATCAAATCAAAGACCTTGTTGACGTGATGGCGCGTGCTACCGGAGGACATCTCAGCGAGATATGTGCTGACGGCGGTCCCACCAAGAACAAGTTCCTCATGCAGTTCCAAGCCGACATGCTGGAGACTCCCGTTGTATGTACCGAGGTTGACGACGCGTCTGCCCTTGGTGCCGTCATCATGAATGGCTTCGCACGAGGGCTGTGGAAGAGTTTCGAGGAGGTAACCCCGTTCCGTAAGGTGACGCAGATCTATCATCCTTCCGACATGCCCCAGCGCAACACGCTCTATCTGGGATGGCGCAATGCTGTAAATCAACTCATTAAGTAATGATGCCTATGAAAATCTTGATTGTCAACGGACCTAACCTCAACCTATTGGGAGTACGAGAGCCAGGCATCTACGGTTCGACAGCATTCGAGCAGTATCTGCCACAGCTACAACAGCAATATCCCCATGTGGACATTGAGTACTATCAAAGCAATGTGGAGGGCGAACTCATCAACAAGCTACAGGAAGTAGGATTCTCGTATGACGGCATCGTGCTGAATGCCGGTGCCTATACCCACACTTCCATTGCCTTGGGCGACTGCATACGCTCACTGAAGACACCCGTCATCGAGGTACACATCTCCAATGTTCATCAACGCGAGGAGTATCGCCATCACTCTATGATTTCGGCCGCCTGCCGTGGTGTCATCTGCGGTTTCGGATTAGACAGCTACCGTCTGGCTATCGAGGCCCTGAAGAAATAGCACGGATGGAAAATCAATTGCTTGAACAATATATCCTACAGCACATAGAGCCAGAGCCGGACTATCTGTACCGGCTCTGGCGTGCTACTAATATCCACATGCTTCATGGCCGTATGGCCTCAGGTCACTTGCAGGGACGCCTGCTGAAGATGCTGGTGCAGATGATACATCCTAAGAACATCCTGGAAGTAGGGACATTCAGCGGATATTCAGCACTCTGCATGGCAGAGGGACTGGAAGAGGACGGCAGGGTATATACCTTTGAAATCAATGATGAACAAGAGGAGTTTACGCGACCTTGGATTGAGGGGTCGCCCGTTGGTCACAAAGTAACGTTTATCATCGGCGATGCCATTACCGAAGCACCTAAACTCAACATCACCTTCGACATGGCGTTCATTGACGGCGATAAGCGCACCTACCAGCAGACTTATGAGATGGCATTGTCGGTCTTAAAGCCCGGTGGCTTTATACTTGCTGACAACACCCTATGGGACGGACATGTCATTGACCCCAACTACGAGCGCGACAAACAGACACAAGGCATCGAGACCTTTAACGACTATGTCAGAAACGACGCTCGCGTGGAGGTTGTCATCTTACCGCTTCGTGATGGTTTAACCCTCATCCGCAAGCACTAAAACAGACAAAATACCACAAAAACATACTTGACAAACACTTTTTTCGTGTAAAATGTTGCATAATTCGACAAAAATGCGTACTTTTGCTTACTTTTTGTAAACTTATAGTTACCAACAAACTTAAGCAACATGGATAAGATTGACAATCTTGACAAGAAAATCTTGAGTATTCTGTCGAAGAATGCCCGCATCGCCTTCAAGGATGTGGCAGCAGAATGTAACGTGTCACGCGCCGCCATTCATCAGCGTGTTCAACACCTCATCGAGAATGGTGTCATCATGGGCAGCGGCTTTGATGTCAACCCCAAGAGTCTGGGCTACTCTACTTGCACATACGTAGGTATCACGCTGGAACGCGGTTCTATGTATAAGGATGTGGTTGAGCGGCTCCGCCATATTCCTGAGGTCGTGGAGTGCCACTTCACCACAGGACCCTATACCATGCTGGTTAAACTCTACGCCCGCGAAAACGAACAGCTGATGCACTTGCTAAACGGTCGACTGCAGGAAATACCTGGTGTCGTAGCTACCGAGACACTCATCTCGCTGGAACAGAGCATCAAGCGTGAGATTCCCGTTACCGTTGACGAATAAGCAGCTGTTATGGATTACCACTTCGACTGGCAGTCACACCTGACAGCTACTGTCTATGCCAACTTTCCTGAAGCTCCTTCCAAACCCGTCATTGGCATTACAGGCAACTATGCCGACCTGTCATGCAAGCTTGCCGAGGGTTACTATAAATCGGTATGGCGCGCAGGTGGTATTCCTGTCATCATCCCGCCCCTCAGCGATACCGATGCTATCATCAACACTTTAACGCACATTGATGCCTTGCTGCTGAGCGGAGGTGCCGATTATGACCCCCGCTATGCCGGCGAAGAGCCGTCACCTAAATTGGGTGACATCAACATTGAGCGCGACCTGCCCGAATTGCTTATCACCCGGCTGGCTTACAACCGTCAGATTCCTATCTTGGGCATCTGCCGCGGCATTCAGACACTGGCAATGGCACTAGGAGGTCATGTCGCTCAGGACCTCTCTGAAGTCAAAGATGGCTGGCAGCAACAAGAGGGGCTGAAACACTCACAGGATGAGGAGCGCCATGTGGCAACACACCGCGTCACCATAGACCAGGACTCCATGCTGTACCATATATATAATAAGGAGGAACTGCAAGTCAACTCTTTCCACCATCAGGCAGTCGATGATGCAGGAAGCCGTTTCCGTGTCATAGCACGCGCTGATGACGGCATCGTTGAAGCCATGCAGAGCACGGAGTATAAGAGCATCCTTGGTGTGCAGTGGCATCCTGAATGTCTGGCTGACGGTCTACCCATCTTCCAGTGGCTCGTCGGCGAGGCGTGCCAGTACCGTAAGGCATGCGACATGCACCAACACACGCTGACACTCGACACGCATTGTGACACTCCGATGTTCTTCCCGCAAGGTATTAACTTTGCCAGCCGAGACCCAAAAATTCTCGTCGACCTACACAAGATGACGGAGGGTCATCAGGATGCTACCATCATGGTGGCTTACCTTCCCCAAAGCATGCCGCTGGATGAACACCCCAAAGCGTATGCTGATGATATCTTCGACAAGATAACGGACATCGTGGCTCACAACAGCCAGTATGTAGCCCTGGCACGCACTCCTGCCGACCTTTGGCAGAACAAGAAGCTGGGGCGCAAGAGCATCATGCTCGGCATCGAGAATGGCTATGCCCTCGAAGGAAAGCTGGAGAACCTGCACCACTTTGCCCAGCGCGGCATCGTGTACATGACGCTTTGTCATAATGGCGATAATGACATCTGCGACTCTGCAGCAGGCACCAAGACCCATGGCGGCGTGAGTGCTTTCGGACGTGATGTCATTCGCGAAATGAACCGCCTCGGCATCATGGTCGACCTCAGTCATGCGGCGGAGTCGAGTTTCTACGATGCCCTGGAACTCAGCGACACACCCATTGTCTGCAGCCACAGTAGCTGCAGAGCTCTCTGTGACCATCCGCGAAACCTTACCGACGAGCAGATGCGTGCACTGGCAAAGAGGGGCGGTGTCATGCAGGTCACGCTATATCATGGTTTTCTGGTCAAAGAGGGTACGGCAACCATCGAGGATGCCATGCGCCACCTGCTGCATGCCATTGATGTGATGGGCATCGACCACGTAGGCCTTGGTACCGACTTCGACGGTGATGGTGGTGTCTGCGGGCTCGCCAACGCCTCCGAGTTGCTACAGTTTACCCGCCAACTGCTTGCGCGCAATTTCACCGCCACCGACATCCAGAAAATCTGGGGTGGCAACTTCCTGCGTGTCATGCAGCAAGTTCAACAAGTTAAGATTTAAGCAAACCTCTATGAAGCATCTCATTTCACTACTCTGCATATTTGTGCTGTGCGCTTGTGGCACCACGAAGAAAGGACAACCCGACGAACAACAGGCAGTTGACATCACGTTCTGTGCTGACTCTGCTTATCTGTTCTGCCAACAGCAGTGCGACTTCGGTCCGCGTATCATGAACAGCGAGGCTCACGAGCGCTGCCGACAATGGATAGAACAGAAGTTCACCTCCTACGGCTATCAGGTTACCTTGCAGCAAGCCAACCTAAAAGGGTTCGACGGCACGCTGCTGAAGAGTACCAACATCATTGCACAGTCGCCTTGCAAGACACAGGGAGACGCTGCGAGACTCCTCATCTGCGCCCACTGGGATAGCCGCCCCTGGGCAGACAACGACCCCGACTCTGCCAACTGGCACAAACCGGTTATGGCTGCTAATGACGGAGCCTCAGGGGTTGCCGTCATGCTGGAGTTGGCACGCCTGTTACAGCAGAACGACTCCGTGAAGGTGGCTGTCGACTTCCTGTGCTTCGATGCCGAAGACTGGGGCGTACCTTCATGGAGCAACCAGACGGATGCCAACTCGTGGGCATTAGGTGCACAGTACTGGGCGAAGCATCCCGCCCCCCTCGTACCTTCCCACTACCGCTATGCCGTCTTGCTTGACATGGTGGGTGGACAAGGTGCCAGATTCTATCACGAAGGGGTCTCGCTGGACCACGCCCGTCCTATTGTAGAAAAGATATGGCGTGCAGCCAGCACGGCAGGCTACGGCAGTTTCTTCCCCGCACAAACTGGCGGTTACGTCACCGATGACCATGTTCCCATCAACGAGCAAGCTCACATTCCCTGTGTTAACATCATCAATTATTATCCAGAATGTCCCCAAAGCTCCTTTGGTCCCACATGGCATACCGTCAATGACGACATGCAGCACATTGACCGCAACACACTCAAGGCCGTCGGTCAGACATTGGTACAACTCATCTTTGAAAAGTAACTACAGCTGTCCTGCCTCTACCATCAGCACGACACGCTCGGTCAGTCGGTCAACGCCTTCGGGGTCGTAACGCTTCTTCAGCGACGCGCCGAAGGCCCAGGCAAAAGCTTGGTAGAAACCCGCTCTCATCGGTCCCAGAAATGCCTGGACGAGTTCATAACCCGATGAGTTGCTCTCGCGGTAAATCAATTTTATGAGCAACTTGCCTTGCGAGTATGTCAGCTTCTTCATGCGTGGCTTGTAGGTTTGCATGATGGCTTTCTCCACCCGTTTCATGTGCTGCTCGCGAGCCTTGTCATCTGGCAGCGTCTCCAGATACTCTGCGGTCTCCACTATCAGCATTCGGGCTTCCTTGGCTATGGGCAGCACGGTTTTCACATTCTTCACCAGCCGCATGTAGGCTGCGTGTTGCTTCTTGCTTTCGAAGGCTACGGGAGGAAACACATACACATTGTTCATCTCCATATACTGTATGCTATCTCCGTCCTCCAGCACTTTGCCCACCTTGACGGTAGGCACAAAGGTGGGACTGTCGAAGTCCTCCACCGTGTTTTGGGCTGATATGATGGCAGGGGCACAATAAAGGGTGAGGAGTACCAGCAGTACCCTCACCACATGTTGTCTTCTATTGCGTACATCCGCCATTTCTCTCTTCTCCGACTTCAGCCCTCAGACATCTCACATCAAACTAATCGCTTATCAAGTTTTCACCCGTCATGTCGGCAGGCTGTTCCAAACCCATGATGTGCAGAATGCTGGGTGCCACGTCAGCCAGTCTGCCGTCCTTCACCGTTGCGCTGTTGTTGTCAGTTACATAGATAAAGGGAACGGGATTCAACGAGTGTGCGGTGTTCGGCGTACCGTCGGCATTGATGGCATTGTCGGCATTACCGTGGTCGGCAATGATGATGGCTTCGTAGTCATTCTGCTTGGCTGCCTCTATGACATCGTGGACACAGTGGTCTACGGCCCAGACTGCCTTCGCAATGGCGTTATACACACCTGTATGTCCCACCATGTCACCATTGGCAAAGTTCACCACAATGAAGTCATATTTCTGCGTGTTGATAGCTGCTACCAGCTTATCTTTTACCTCGTAGGCTGACATCTCGGGCTTCAGGTCATAGGTGGCAACCTTAGGACTGGGAACCAGAATGCGGTCTTCACCCTCGAAGGGAGCCTCACGACCGCCGTTGAAGAAGAAAGTCACGTGGGCATACTTCTCCGTCTCTGCAGTATGCAACTGCTTCTTGCCCTGACGCGACAGATATTCACCCAGTGTGTCTTCCACATTCTCCTTCGGGAACAGCACGTGCACACCCTGGAACGAAGCGTCGTATGGTGTCATACAGTAGTACTGCAGACCGGGAATGGTCTTCATGCCCTGCTCCTCCATGTCCTGCTGGGTGAGTGCGATGGTCAGCTCCTTGGCGCGGTCGTTGCGGAAGTTGATGAAGATAACGACATCGCCCTCTTCAATGCAGCCATTCACACTGCTGTTGTGGATAGGCTTGATAAACTCGTCAGTGACACCCGCGTCATAGCTCTCCTGCATGGCTTGCACCATGTCAGACGACTGCTTGCCGACACCTTTCACTATGAGGTCGTAACCCTCCTTCACGCGCTCCCAACGCTTGTCGCGGTCCATAGCATAGAAACGACCTACTATCGAGGCAATAGCCGCGTCGCATTTGTCACACTCCTGCTGCACCTGCTCTATGAAGCCCTTACCGCTCTTGGGGTCGGTATCACGACCGTCCATGAAGCAGTGGACGAAGGTCTGGTTCTTCAGACCGTAGTGCTTGCCCACCTCGATGAGCTTGAACAGATGGTCAAGGCTAGAGTGCACGCCACCGTCGGAGCACAACCCCATTAGATGAAGCTTCTTGCCCTTCTCTTTGGCATACGTATAGGCAGCCTTCACCTGTGCGTTCTCCACAATGCTGCCGTCCTTGCAGGCACGGTTTATCTTTACGAGGTCCTGATACACGATGCGACCGGCACCAATGTTCAGGTGACCAACCTCCGAGTTACCCATCTGACCGTCGGGCAGTCCGACATCCTCACCGCTTGCCTGAAGCTGGGAGTGTGCTGAAACAGCCGTCAGATAATCCAAATAGGGAGTCGGTGTGTTGTAAATCACGTCACCCTTACCATGTTTGCCGATTCCCCATCCATCGAGAATCATCAGTAATGCTTTCTTTGCCATAGTCTCTTTTTATCCTTAAAAAAAATAAATTACGTAATGTGTTTATAATCGAGTGCAAAGTTACGATTTTCCTGCAAGTCTACAAAATATTTCGGATGTTTTTCGTATGTCGCAATTTTTTGCTATCTTTGTACCGCATACGGAAGAATAGATCATATTGCCTTGCCCACTATGAAGATAGACTTGTATATCAACGAAGCCAACGACTACGCACGTGATATCGGAGCTCCAGTTCTGCATCCCCACGTCTCTGTGATACACTATGACGAGGTGGGTGCAATACGTCATACGCTAAACCGCATCAACTGCTTTGGTATTTTCATGCAGGATGAGTTTCCGGAAGACTTGACTTACGGTGTCGGCACCTATCATGATGGTGACGGGTCCATGATGGCTTACTCGCCCGGACAGATAGGCGGCAAGCAGGATGACGGTACACGGCGGCAGTATCACGGATGGGTGCTACTCTTCGACAGCGAGTTCATCAATGGGACGGCAACAGGACAGAAGATTGAACATTACGAGTTCTTTTCCTACCATTCCAACGAGGCACTCGTTCTGACACCAGCAGAAAAGGACATCCTCAACTTGCTCATGGCAAACCTGCGCGGAGAGTTGGAAATGCGGGCTCAGGCTTTCGGTCACGATGACATCATCCGAAACTACATCCAACTCATCCTCGACTACTGCAACCGCTACTACTTCCGACAGTTCGGAAATATGACTGCCGACGGCAGCGACATCCTCAGCCGGTTCCAGCAAGTGCTGACTAATTACTTCAGCCGTGGCATGCAAAAGACCGATGGCTTGCCAAGCGTGAAGTTCTGTGCCAGCGAACTGTGTCTCTCGCCCAGCTATTTTGGTGACATCATCCGAAGCGCCCTTGGAGAGAGTCCGAAAGACTATATCCGCAACTTCATCATCATGCGCGCCAAGAACCTCATACTCAGCGGAAAGACCATCGTTCAAGTTGCCGACGAGCTAGGTTTTGAATACCCTCAGCACTTCACACGCATGTTTAAGAGCGTTACAGGTCTGACCCCCAGACAATTCATTGACCTGCAGCGCAAGAAGTAAAGCGTTCATTCTTGCTCATCATGAGCACTCATGTTCTTGATAAACAGATTGACAAGATGCTTCGTGACATAGGTTTTCCTGACGGCATGACGCACCTTGTCAGCTAACGGGCTCGTGCCTTCAGATGCGTTAGCCGACTCCGCTGCTGCCACTTGCTGTTCGCGCTGGTCCATCTTAGCACGCAAGCTCTTTGAGGCATGGTTATAAAGGTATGTATAGCAGGGCGCTGCAGCCTTCATGATATAAGGTGTGAGGAAGGTGGTCACCACACTCGATGCCACAATGATAGGATAGATGATAGGATTGAGCACACCCAGGCTGGTACCCAGCGAAGCAATGATGAACGAGAACTCGCCAATCTGCACAAACGAGAAGCTGGTAAGCATGGAGTCACGCATGGTCTGTCCTCCCCACCAGCAGCCCAGAGTGCCAAAGAGAATCATTCCGATGATAATGACCAGGCTGACATAGACGATGCTGACCCAGTATTCCGACAACGAAGACGGGTCAATCAGCATACCCACAGAGATGAAGAAGATAGCAGCAAAGACATTCTTCAGCGGCGTCATCAGTTTTTCGACACGGTGCGCTTCCACTGTCTCGGCAAGAATACTACCCATCACGAAAGCACCGAGTGCACTGCTAAAGCCTGCTTCCTCTGCCGTCAGCACCATACCCAAGCACAGACCCAGGGCGAGGATGATGAGCGTCTCGTCATTCAGATGTTTTTTTACCTTACGTATCAGTGTCGGGATAATCAGTATTCCGCAGACAAACCATGCCACAAGCGTAATGGCCAGATCAAGAACTTTGCTCGCCAACTCGGCACCCTCGAACTGATGACGAATAGCTATACTGGAGAGCAATACCATCAGCACTACCGCCACCACATCCTCCACGATAAGAATGCTGGTCGCTCCCTTGACGAAACGTTCCTTACTCAAGCCAGCCTCATCAATGGCTTTCATCACTATAGTGGTGCTCGACATACAAAGCATACCTGCCAAAAACAGGGAGTTAACCATGTCAAAGTCGGCATTCTTCCCCACACAGTAGCCAAGCAACATCATGCCTCCGATGATTGTTAACGCACCTATTGCTGCCACCTTGCCGCTGCTGATGAGATTCTTCAGACGAAACTCCAGACCGATGCAGAACAATACAAACAGCACACCGATGTCGCCCCATTGCTTCACGTTGTCCGCATTCACAAAGTTCTCGCCCCACAGATGCGGACCTACCAAGACGCCAGCAACGATATAGCCCAGCACCACGGGCTGCTTCAGCAACTTAAACAGAATACTCACAACAGCTGCTGTAATCATCAAAATGTATAAATCCTGTACCATACTGTATTACCTATTGGTTAAACGCTAATTATTTTTAAACTTCAGCAGGGCTTCAAGCATCGCCAGCTTAGGCATGTCGAAACCCACCTTGCGGGCCTCTTCTATAGGACGCGTATAGAGGTAGTAAATTTCCATGGGACGGTGGAAGTCGTAGTCGAGTTTCATTGACGGACTGTAGGGCACCATCTCGTCGGTCATCTGCATCATCTGGTCGGCAAACTCCGAAGTAACTGTCGACACCCCCAGGGCATTGGCAGCCCCCACGACTTCCATCATCTGGTCGTATATGAGTTGGCGGGTGGCGGGGTTAGCCAGAAGGCGATCGGTAGAGGTATTCAGTGCCACCGTCATCCCGTTGAAGGGCATGTTCCATACCGCCTTCTTCCAGCGGGCTTCCTCGTAGGGCACTTCTGCAGCCTGGATACCAGCCAGGCGGAAGTCGTCCAACAACTGCGATAAGCGCTCCTGCGGACACGAGTAGTTGCCAAGGTTGATGGAACCATAGCACTGGTGGCAGACGTGACCAGGCTCCGTCTTCGACGAACAGATGAAGGCCAGTCCCGCCACGATATGCAGCTTGGGGAATGCAGCCTGCAAGTCAGCCTCCAGTCCAATGCCGTTTTGAATGAGCACCACAACCGTGTCTTCCTTGATGATAGGACCTATCAGCTCCGGCAACAGATGGTTGTTCACCGACTTCAGTCCCACAATGATGACATCCGTCTTAGGCATGTCTACCGAAGAGTGATAGGCGTTGATGTGCGGCAAGTAGAAGTCTCCGTCACATGAATCCACTCGCAGACCATGTTCCACAACGTATGCATAGTCGCTGTGTGAGAGGAAGTGTACCTCAAGTCCTGCATGTGCCAGACGGCCACCATAATAGCCGCCAATGGCTCCCATTCCGATTACTGAATATGTCATAGTTGCTGCAAAGATACACAATTTTTTTCAAAACGAAACGAAATCCTCAAAACTTCTTCACCACATCCCAGTCCGCAGGCAGCCAATTCACGCTCTCCAGTTCATCCTTGTTGAGCCATCGTGCTGCCTCGTGCTCTTTCAGCTCCAGATGCCCGCTTTCCACATGGCAGAGGTAGCAATGCATAGTCAAATGGAAAGCGGAATAATCCCATTCCACCGTCTCCACCAGTCGCTCCACCACAATACGTGTCTCCAGCTCCTCCCATATCTCGCGCTTCAACGCCTCCTCGGGAGTCTCACCAGCCTCCATCTTTCCGCCAGGAAACTCCCACCAGTCCTTATAGTCACCATAGCCCCGCTGCGTGGCAAAGATGCGCCCTTTGTCATCGTGTATGATGGCTGCTACCACTTCGATATGTTTCATAATTTCTTCAGTCCTTTTCCGGCTCGTGGATCTCCTCAGCAGCCATTGGCATCCATTCGTCCCCTTCTGCCAACGGGTAAGTTGTCTTACCCCTTCCATTATCCATCTTACTTCTTACCGCATGGTCCTGCAGCCAAATATGGTTCAACGTAAAGGCTATCGAGTCCAGCGTCTCCTCACGTTTCGAGGGCTTTAACTCACACTCCCACACCGTGATGCAGTGCCACCCCATCTCTGCCAACCGCCGCTGTTCTTCCTTGTCCCGCTCCTTGTTCCTCCGTATCTTCGCCACCCAGAACTCCCTGTTCGTCTTCGGAATCTTGCAACAATCCGAGTTTTCAATCGTAAATTGTAAATCGTCAAATTGTAAATTGACATAGTGTCCATGCCAGAAGCACCCGTTCACGAAGATACACGTCCTATATTTCCTCAGCACCAGGTCCGGATGTCCAGGCAACCGCTTGTGGTTCAGTCTGTACCGGAACCCCCGCTTCCACAGCCCCTTGCGCACAATCATCTCCGGCTTTGTGTTCTTCGACCGAATCGCCGCCATGTTGGCATGTCGTTGCTGTGGAGAGAGTTTATCCATATATTTTTCGCTTCATGAGAAAGGGGCCAATCCCCTTAGAAATTATCTATTCTTTCTGGAATACATAGTGAAAGGTGACCCCGTTGCTGGCAGTTCCATTCCATGTCATTCTATTGTCACTAAAAGACGCTTGCATCACGAAAGTATATCCCGTAGTCTTCGCTGTGATAGTG
>CAMNIA010000025.1 GCA_946540105.1 uncultured Prevotella sp.
AATAATGCAGGCTTGAGCAAGCTCTGCTTTATGCTTAGCTCTATGCTTACTTCAGCACGACCTTTTTGCCGTCCTTGATAACCAGGCCCTTGAAGTTAGCGTCTACACGCTGACCTGCCAGGTTGTAGATAGCAGAAGAAGCGTTGGCAGCAGCCTTGTTGCTCTTGATAGCCTCGATGCCAGTGAAGTCAACTTCACCCTGGACAATGGTAATCACGTCAGTCTTGGCACCCTTGTCACTAACAAGACGTATCATAGCATAACGACCTTTTTCACCTGCGGGCAGAGGCTCTGCGGTAATTTGAGCAATCGTAGCATTGTAATCAGCAAAGTACTCATCGTTATAACCTGTTACGCTCAACCATTCGGGCATATCTTCAAAGTAGTAGTTGTCTTGACCCTCAATGCCTTCCCAGTCAGACAGACGAGGACAGATGGTATAGTACTGGATGGTAGGATCCTGAACAGTCTCACTTTTCTCGTTAGTGTACTCAGTATAGACAGGACCACCCTCTACAGGAGCTGTCATGTTCTTATAAGCATCGTCAGCCAGTTCTGCGTAGTCGTACATACCAGTGAGATAGATAAGAGCATTGTACTGACGATCATCACTTGACTGGATATAGTAGAAACCACCATTGTTATACAGTTCACCATTGTCCTTGCGAACCCACTGACGGCAAGTACCATCTACACCACCTTCGTTCTTAAAATAGTCACGCTCAGTAGACATAACATCAACCATATAGAGGCTAAAGTTTACGCCTTCCTGTTCAAAGCCATCAATAATAATGGCAAAAGGATAGTCAATAATTACAGGATCAGCCACTGGTGTTCCAAAATCATCTTCAGTATATCTGGAGAGTGTCAGCCAACCATAACTATTACCATTTTCTGCTTCGGGTTCTATAATATCATCCTTAGTGAAGGGAATGTCAACAGACTCATTTGTAAATTTACCATCTTCTGTCATCTTGACAATTCTCAGTGTCATCGTGACTCCCTCAGGAATAAAGGTCATAGACGCATCATTGCGTGCTATGATGGGGAATTCAACGGCATCCAAGCAGAAAGGAACGGCAGGCTTGTTGAAGAACTCAGCAACGTTCTTAGCCTTGACATCAACTGTTGTTTTGTCTTCCAAGGTGTATGTCCTCTCGTATGTACCGAAAATAGAAGCATTAGAAAATCCTGTATAAGCACCACCGGCACGGTTTACCTGTGTTACTGACAGGATTGAGTCACCATTGATAAGACACACTTGATATGGAGAAAGTTCATCGGCATACTTGTAAGTAAGGTCACCAACGCTCAGCGTAGGAATATATGCTGAGTTAATATATCCACGATCAACCTGAGGCCAATTGGTAGTCAGGTCGTTGTTTTCATCACCTGCTATATCACGCATCTCTGAAGAACCATACTGCCACTTCGCATTTGCCTTGTCAGTAGCATAGTTCTTATACGTCACCTCCTTAAGAGGGGGAATATAAAGATAGGTGTACTTGCCTTTGGATGATGTGCCTGAAACATAGAAAGTACCTTCAGGACGTCCGTATGACACGCCAGTAGCAATCGACCTGCGAGACATTTTGCTGGCAGCAGGATTGTATTGTTCCTGGCAGGACATTGCAGCCACAGGAGCTACCTGAGCATCCATCATCGCCTTACGATTGTCCAACTTTACTGCTTCTTGAGCTGATGCCGCCATTGACAGAGTCATCATGGCAGCAGTCAAAAGTAAAACTTTTTTCATAATTGACAACTTTAATTGGTTAAACATTTATTGTATTAAATATTCATCACAAACCACATGTCTGCGTTTGTTTTTGATGTTAGTTTTATTCTCTTCAGATTAAACTTTGAGTCTGCAGCTGACAACTGCCATTCCTGTGACAGCGTGTCCCACAGAGTCTTCAGCGACGGACAACGACTCATCACATTCTGCGCTGCTGTATTTGAAGGCTCTACATAACCGAAGGTAGCTGCATCACTTCCTTCATTCACATCGCAAGTGAAATAATAAGTCTGGGTGGCTGCCCTACCACTGGACAGGTAGCTCATCGACCAAACGTATTTCTCCGTCTTAGCATCGTAGCCGAAGTTGATATAGCTCAGTGTGAAATTCTTGTTGACAGCTTTCAGTTCTGTTGCAAGGTTATCCATAAGCGTCTTGAAGGCATCGGACATAGAGGCATCAGTCCTTGTGGTCCACTTCTTACTCTGCAGATATTCATTATAGAACTTACCGACAGAATAGCCTTGAATGGTATAGGCGCCATTCTCTATACATGTGAACTTATCCTCTGTGGCATTGTACACAAATTCCTGAGCGTCACAATTGCCACGGCCTATCTTTGTACGGAAACGCATATAGTACTGACCATCGCGCTTAAAGAGGGTATAAGGGTGCCAGCTATTCTCAGTGACAGCATCACCGCCAACGGGATACAGCTCAGCAATGTACTTGCTGCCTCGAGTGAATACAAAAGTCGTATCGCCCAAGGTAATCAAGTCATTGTTGGGAGCATCATCCGGAAACATCGTCTCTTTGAAGCTGTTAACATCCTTCAGATAAGTCTGGAAATCAGTATCGTAAGGCAACTTGCTCATACGGATGTAGGTGCCACGCTTCTTGCCCTTCAGCATCACCGTCTCGGCATTCTCAGGAAGGCTCAGAACACCAAACTCATAATCGCCCTCGTAGCCACGACCTTGATAGAGATTGAGACTTGAGTTCTGAATACCTGGGTCACAAAAAGTATGGATACACTTATTGAACGTGTTAAACGATAACACAGGTCCCTGGTCAGCAATAATCTCCCACAGAGAGGTGTCGAAAACATACTGATTGCTAGTAACACTGTTCTGCATAGCCTGCTCCACAGAGCCGTCAGCCTTGAAACGGTTCAAGATGATATAGCCTAAGCCTGCGGGGTATGGATCACGGGTCTCAGCATCCAATTCGGTAACGTCCAACGGATAATACTCCATAACCCAAGCGGTACCGCCCAGTCGCTGCGTATAGATCTTCTGTGATTCTGCAAGTCGCTCGGCAGCAGAACTCGAGAAGAGGTCGTCTTCCTCGTTCTTACAGCCCGTCAGCACCACTGCACTTGCAGCCAGTAACATCGCTATTGAAAATATCTTCTTCATATTCTGATAGTCTTTTTTAGTGCATTATTCTGTTACTCCGTTTTATCACTTGGTAGTCTGGAGAGCCTTGTACTTCTCTACCATCTGGCGCAACTCCTGCATCAGCGTTGTGCCGTCAGGTCGCACATAGGTCAGCTTGTTGATGGGTCGTCCTTTAGAATCTTTGACCAGATAGCCTTTGTCATCATAGAGATATTGTTTCTTCTGCACGGCATCGCGCACCTTGTCAATGTCGTAGTTGAAGTTGGTCTTAAGCCACTCGCGGCACATCTGCAGTTTCTTCAGGATGACATCCTTACCAGTTTCGGTACCAGACTTGTCAACCACGCTGAGATAGACAATCTTACCATTGGCATCAGGTACGGCATAGCCCTCAGCATTGCGCTGTATGTACTTGCGGTAAGCCTGGATGGTAACGGTATCGCCGCCAGAGGTGGTACCAACCTTCCAATAGTAACCGACAGAGTCGCGGTGAGCCACTCCTGCCTTTACCTTGGCGTCACACGCCTTCCAGTGCTTGTAGTTCACATCGGTTGAAAGTTCCCAACTGTTCTTGGCACCGTCGAGCATGCCTTCCCAAGTGATGGAGTCCTTCACGATGTAGTTGGCAATGGTTTCAACCCAGTCCTCACGTGCCTGTGATGAAGCGTAGTTGGAGACGAAGCCCTGACCCAGTGAAACGGAGTCGGGCGTGTCCTGCCAACCTGCCGAGTTATAGAATGTAGACGAGATGAGGTTGAAGTCGACAGGATAGTTCACGTTCTGGTGCAGAATGTGAGAGAACTCGTGGTGCATGGTCTTGAAGAAATACTCGTTCAGCTTGTCGAGGTCGCTCGGAGCAAGACTCTCAGCATTGTAAAGCGTAATCTTCAGACCGCCCTCGGCAGTACCCAGCTTGATGGTTCCCGATGTAGGATTATAGGCGGGTGAGCCGATGATGTGCATCACACGGGGGCTGTACTTCTTCAGGAACTCGTCACCCACGACATCACGATAGACATCGTACCACAGGTACTTGTTCAGCACAGCCAGATTGACGCACTGGTCGTAGGAACACGGTGTGAGGTTATAATCCATATCCGAACCGATATCCTGCAACTTATACAGGTAGCGCATGTTGTACGGCTCCTGGAAGTTCACCTTCACGAAGGTATCCAAGGGGAATGTATACAGGCTACGGTCCAACTTCTCGCTCTTCACAGGGAAGATGGTGTCGGTGAAGTCGTCATCCGAGCATGAGGTGATGTTCAGCGTGGTCACAGCCACGAGCATCAACACGAATATATTCAGTTTCTTCATATCTTTTACCCTCCTCCTTTATTAGTTATTCGACATTTGTGCGCCAGCTGGCTTCATCTCGCTGCTGTTACCGTCAGACGCTGAGCTGGCAGGACGTGATGTCTCCAGACCAGAAAGCAATACCTCTGCAGGAAGCTCGATAGCCAGACGCGGGTCATGAGCCGTGATGTCAAACTTTTGTGCATCCTTTCCATAGGTATGGCTAAAAGGTATGCCCAGACGCTTCAGGTCAAAGAAGCGCAGACCCGTCCAAGCTGTCTCGTAACGGCGCATCTCGTTGATGATATTCATATAGGTTACCTGCGAAGCAGAGATAACGAACGACGGACTGACACCTTGTGTGCAATTCCAGTCTGCTCTTACGTTACTGTGATCGGCAGCCTGAGAAGGAGCATACCAGCTCTCCATTGCACTGCGGGTGGGCGGCAGTGTCAGACCAGAAGAATAGCGGTTCTTGGTGGTCTCCGAGAAGTTGTAACGGCTAATCTCATAAGCGATGAGGTCTTCCATGCAGCCGTCAATGTCGTTGTTGCCTAACAGCTCTGCCTCTGCACGCTCGAGCAAGAGTTCTGTGCAGGTAAACTCGCGGCGGATGATATGGGGATAACCAATACCTGCCACCTTGTCGGTATACTCAAAACGCTCGCAAATACGGGAGCTCTTGTAACCATGATCGGAGTTGCCGTCCCAATAGAACTTGTCGGCTACACCGGCACAGGGATTCCAGTAATAGCGTGAGCATGAGGTCAAGTGGCCGTAGATGTCGCGCAATGCCTTACCAGCAGTAGCATAACGATAACCTACTGCACGACGCCACTGACGAGAGTAGGTAGCTACGAGCAACAGGTTGTTAGCCTGATCTGGACCCTGCCAGATTTCTGCCATATCGGTGGCATTGGTGGCATCATCATTCTTTGTCCAGTCATACAGCATAGCAGGCAGTCCAACGCGTCCTTCGGTGGTGTTGTCACCCAATACATAGTTGGCGTGCTCGATTACCTTCGCATAGTCGCGCTTATAGAGATAGAAACGAGCAGCAAAGGCATGGGCAGCCTTGGCATTGAAGTGCCACTTCAACTTCTTATAGTTACTCTCATTGAGATACTCCAAACCGGCTTCGAGGTCCTGCTGTATCTTTTGATAGGTGGTGGTCACGTTCTCACGGTCGTAGCTAACGTGTACCTTATCCTCAGGGCTGGTGCTGTAAGGGATACCCACATCCTGACGGCTCAGGTTCTCGTCACGATAAGCATGCGAGAAGATGTTCACCAGTACGAAGTGGTTGTAAGCACGTGAAAGCAGTGCTTCAGCATAAGCGCCCTTCATGGCATTGCTGGTTTGTGCAATGGGTGTCTCACCACGCATCCTGTCAAGTTCGGCAATGGCATGGTTGGCAACGGCGATGGCTTTATAGCCACTCTCCCAAATAGAGGCAGGACTATCGGATTCGTTGGTGGTGACGGGCTTGAACCGATAAGCCTCATCATCCATCAGTGCGTAAGATGTTAAGTTGAAACGAACCTCTATCTCATTACCACTGCTCTGCGTAGCCATATAAGGGGCGTTGATGTCAATGATGTTATCGCTTGAAATCTCGCACATCCATCCGTAGTTGGCATCGGAGTATGCTGTACCAAGCAGCATGACGACATCTTCAACATTAGTCAGCTCGACACGCTCGTCGGGAGCCTTGTCAAGGAAGTCCTTGCATGAGGTAAAACTCAAGCTCAGAGCCAAGATGGATAAACTAATATATTTCTTCATAGTTGTATTATTCATTTTTCGTTCTTGTCTATTCATTCATCTTTAGCTTTACATTCCCAGACGTACCGTAAATGTCATCTGCTTAGGCATAGGCGTTGCCACACCACCAGAGTTGACGAACTCAGGATCCTGTCCGTTCAGCTTCTTGTCACTGTAGAGCAGGCAGAGGTTGGTAATATCAAACTTCAGCGAGCAGGTGGTCAAGCCAATCTTGCTAATCCACTGCTTAGGCATGTCGTAAGTCAACGAGATATCCTTCAGACGGATGAAACCGCCATCGGCAACACGCTCTGTTGAGTAGTTATAAGCGTTGTAGGCATAGCTCAGATGGTTAATCTCCTTGTACTGACGGCGGCTGGCAATAGCCGGAATGCTGGTGACAGCTTCATCGCCAGGTTGTACCCAACGGTTCTTGAACTCCTTCGGCATGGCAGACATGTCACTATAGGCGGCAGCGAAAGCCGGATCAAGACGTATCTTGTTGCCGAACGAATAAGTAATGAATACGTTCAGACGCCAGTTCTTCCAAGTCAGCGTGTTATTCAGACCACCCGTTGTAGTAGGCTCCGTAGGTCCTTCGTACTTCAGGAAGCCCAACTTCTCGTACTCCTGGAAGTTAATCTCAGTCAGCGTCTTCACACCATCCTCGTTGATGACCTGAGGCAAACCCTGGTCGTTAAGACCTGCGAAGGGGATAGAGAACAGTGCCGATACGGGATAACCCTCACGGTAGTGGTTGGTAGAAGTACCAGTGACAAGATCAATAACATTAGAGCGAGACTTCAGGTCGGTAATTTTGTTCTTGGCATAAGAGAATGTGAAGTCGGTGGTCCACTTAAAGTCTTTCTGTTGAATGTTGGTTGAGGATACAGTCAACTCAACACCATGTGAGCGCATCGAAGCCACGTTTGCCATCTTGTTGATGTAACCGCCGACACCCTGTGTCTGGGTGTAACCAATCAAGTCGTAGTTGTTACGCCAGTAAATATCGAAATTGACATTCAAGCGGTTGTGCAGGAAACCTGCGTCAAGACCGAGGTTAAACTCATGCTTCTTCTCATAGGTCAACTCAGTGTTGGCAATGTTGCTCAACTCGGTGACGGTCTCCATCTGGTCTCCCTCAGGACGCCATGCGTTAGTGGAGTAGTAGATAGGCATAGCATTAGATACATACGAAGGACCACGGTCAGCTGTCAGTGAGTAAGAAGCACGGAGGCTGAGGTGTGAGAGCGCATAGTTAGTCTTCTCCATCCACTTCTGGAAGAAGCTCTCCTCGTGTGCATTCCAAGCACCTGACACGTTCCATGTGGGCAACCAGCGGGCTGAGGTAGCCTTACCCAGCTTGTTGGTACCCTCGTAGCGCAGCGTTCCGTTGATAACGTAGCGTCCTTTGTAGGAGTAGTTGGCATTGATGAAGTATGCCAAGTTACGTGACCAAGACTTTGAGAACGAGCTCAGCACGGTGCCTTCTTCCTTGGCCTGCTTGTAGAATTCGGGAGTGATGGTCACCAGACGAGCAGCGTTATAGTCTACGCCGTAGTCAGAGTGATACATCTGGTCTTTATCTGTTTTGTTAGCTTCCATACCGCCGAAGAGTCCCAAAATATGTGTATCATTCCATATCTTGTTGAACTGCACGGTACCACGGAAGTCCAACTGCTTCACCATATAGTCGTTACGGGTATAGATACCGCCCTTTGGCATCACTGATATAGGCAGTGAGTTGGGTTTGTCAGGATCGGTATACAGATAGGGGTTCGAACTCTGAATGGTAGGATTGTCAACACCGGCACGATAAGCCTCTGCCTGGTTTGACTCGTTCAAGATGAAATGCTCCTGTGAAGTCTTCTGCGTGCGGTAGGCTCCCAACAGGTGAATCTCCAAGCCACGGATGGGTTTGTAGGTAATCTCACCCTGGAACTTCATATCAGCGATGGACAGGTCGATATAGTTGTTGTCCAGCTCCTTGAAGATGTTGAAGGGAGCATAGTTACGGGTATAAGTAGCATCGGGGTCCAGTGTACGCGAGGTATTCATGGCGTAACTGAAGGGGTTGATGTCGAACGAACGGTTGACAGCACCGCTCACAACATCGGTCGAACGAGCCAACGTACCAGGAGCCTTCTGGTCACGATAAGAACCGTTGGTCAGAATGCTTACCGTCAACTGCTTCGACAGGTTGAACGAGGCGTTCATGTTGGCGGTATAACGCTCAACCTTCGACTGCTTGGTCCAGCCTGGGTCATACATGGCAGATACAGAACCATACAGACTTGCCTTCTCTGTACCTGTAGAAATACTGATAGAGTGGTTCTGCAAGATGTTGTTGTTGAACAACAGGTCGAACCAGTCAGTATTGCGGAA
The DNA here is from genome assembly GCA_946540105.1 of uncultured Prevotella sp. GTDB lineage: Bacteria > Bacteroidota > Bacteroidia > Bacteroidales > Bacteroidaceae > Prevotella. Next base: position 8,584 of record CAMNIA010000025.1, read on the forward strand.
CTCAGCCTCCTGCAAGTAGGCATTCATGGCGGCATCGGTATAAGCCAGACCATACTGACCATTACCTTGATAGTTAGCTATCTCCTTGTACATACGGCCATAAAGTCCTTGCGAACTGCTGTTAGCTACTTGCGAGAACTCCAGCCATCCCTTGGTAGCCATCTCCTTATAGATACCCATCTGCTCCTGAGAGTTCGAGATGTTATAGTTGCTATACGAGGGCTTCAGGCGGTAGGTAAACTCACCGGTATAGTTGATGGTGCTGCGACCTGCCTTACCACGCTTGGTGGTGATGACAACCACACCAGCCATGGCACGGGCACCGTAGATAGAGGTTGCAGAACCGTCCTTCAGTACCTGGAACGACTCGATGTCATCGGCACTAAGACCTGCAATGGCATTAGAAATCAGCGTGACGGCATCACCTGATGACAGGTCATCGGCGCTGACATCAACGGCATCTTCCTGTATCACACCGTCAATCACCCACAGCGGCTTTGAGCTACCATAGATAGACGTAGCACCACGGACACGGATTTTAGGAGCAGTACCGAAAGTACCTGACACGTTCTGCACCGACACACCGGCAGCGCGGCCTTCCAGAGCACGGCTCACGTCGGCAATACCGTCCAGCTTTGCCTTCTCGGCATCGACTTTTGTCGTAGCACCGGTAAACAGACGTTTATCTTGCTTCATCATACCCACGGCTACTACCTCGTCAAGCTGCTGCGAAGCATCGGGAACCAATGTTATTTTCATGCCGTTATGAGGCTTAACTGTTTGCGTAGCCATACCGACATAGCTGACGACCAGCTTCTTGCCAGCGGGTACGCTGATTGTGAAATGTCCGTCAAGGTCGGTTTTCGTTCCCTGCTTGGTACCCTGAATCATCACCGTAGCACCAATACACGGCTCGCCGCTGTCCTCAAGGACAGTACCTGTTATCTTGTTCTGCGCCAGGACAGCTCCTGCACTCAGCAACAGACAGGTAAGAAACATCGTTAGTCGTTTTTTCATAAACAATTCTTAAATTTATATCTTTTTATTTTAATTTCTAATGGTTCGCGTTCCTTTTATATATAGATACCAAAGCGCACCAAAGGCGACTAATTACGCCAAGGCACACTATCTATCAAAGTGCAAAGGTAATCATTTCATTTTGTTTTTGCAAATAAAATTATAAAAAAGATACATTTCCGCTCAAAAATTTAACATTTTGCCCGTTTTCCTTTCAAATTGTCGGTGTAAAAGAAATTACAGAGGGAGTATCAGATAATCACGCCATAGAAACAAAAATTGCTGCCGAAGCAGCAACTTTTGTTTAGAAAAAGGGAATACGAGTGTCAGTTACAGCTTCTGACCGGCAACGGTGTAGCGCTCGCCATTTTTCAGGATAACCAGACGACCTTGCTCCAGCACCTTCATGGTGGCACCTCGCAGCTCTGTAGCCGAACGAACGTTCTGGATTCCCATACCGTTGTTGTCGGGTATCGTGATATACATCTCGTAGATACGGGCACCGCCGTTAGCACCGTTCTGGCGGAAGGTAATGCTACGAACATTGGAACGCTCGGCATCTGTCGTGAGCCCTAAGAGTTCGAGGACATCTAATTCATAAGAGCCCTTCTTGTAGCTTTCGGTGGTGACACTCTTTTCTGTGCCGCCAGCCATAGTGCTGGAGATCGTAAACTTACGATTTCCTGTAAAGTAGGCATGCAAGAAGAGTTTCAGAACACCTTCATCGAGTGTCAGTTTAAATCCACCGTTGCTCTGTCCCAGACAGATAGCGCCCTTGTCATAGCCGGAAGCGGATTCTTCCTGCTCTGGATTGATGGTAGTGGCAGCCTTCGATGCCTCTGCGTTGTCACCATCTATCAGGGTAAGGATATCCTTCAGGTAAGCGGGTAGCTCAGCATCTTGGAACTTATACCAGCCGTCCGTCAAGTTCGTATATGGGGTAATGAGAGTGATGATACCTGTGGTGACATAGTCTTTCACTCCTGCTTCTTTATCACCCGACACCGTCAGTTTGAAGGTTCCCTCAGCTGTTGGCGTACCACTGATGGTTACGGTCATGGCTTCTGCATCATAGACATAAGAGAGTCCTTCGGGCAGGTTTTCTACGACAGCAGCGGTAGCGACATCATTCAGTTCGTAAATAATATCGCTGAGCGGCTGACCTCTCATAACTTCCTGGGTGGAGTTAGCCGTCTTACACTTCACTTCTATCTTCTTAGGAATAGGAAGTTCCATCTGAACACCGTCAGTCTCGAAGGCACCAAGGTCGGGGGCGGCGTCGTTATAAACTATATAGAGATCATCGGCGGTAATATACTCCAAGCCTACAGCTGTACACTCTGCCTCTGACATCTTTCGCTCTGGCGTAAAGCCCCAGATGGGAGTACCCTTATCCTTGAAGATGCTGTTCGGCTTCAGACGGGCGAAGTTGTTGTTGGGCAACGAACCGTCAGCCTCACGGGCTGCCTTGAAGTCGTCAACGCTGAGTGACAGGAATTCGCCGGAGTGATCTTTGGTGACAATCTGGGTCTTGCCCTCCTTGTAACCTTCCTTGATGGGGTTACAGCCGTCAATTTCGAGCCACGAGCAATACTTGGTATCTGGATCCATGTAACCATCTTTGTCGGGTGACAGGAATTCATGGTTACCGACAGCCACACCACTCTTCTGGGCTGTTGCACCCCACCCGATACTATTGCGGATGGTCATTGGTCCGTACTTAAACACGGTGGGGAAGCGGTAGTTATACTCATTGCCCCAAGCTGTGCAGTTGATGACGTACATACCCTCGTAAGCGTTGTTCTGGTCGAAGCCTTTGTGCAGGTTGTTGAACGACACGCAGTTAGTCACCACGTGGGCACCTGTGGACTGGTCGAAGGCTGCACCGCCGGCACTGCCGCCACCGCCGAGTTTGAAGCCGTTACCATTCTTGCCTTCTACCTCCTTGCCATTCTTGTCGGTATAGTAACCAGCATGGTAAGCCCAGCACTTGTCAATAACCACTGGATGATAAGTCATATAGAGATCCCAGTTGTCATCGGAGTTGTTCCAAGCACGACAGCCGTGGAACTCAGTGCCAGGACCAGGGAACAGCTTCACGGCAAAACCGTCAGCATCGCCACCGTCATCGGAACCGCCGCCATACGCAGCGATGTCGGCATTCTCGTAAGAGTCGCAGTTGATGACCTTGTTGCCACGGCAGTAGGTGTAGTTTGGATTGAACTCAGGCTTTCCGCTGATGGGGAACGACTTTGTCTCCTCAATAGAGAAGTCCTTGAACATACCAATCTGCAGACCGGTATCATTGTTGTAACGGAAGGTGCAACGCTCCACAATATTGTACGAGCCCTCCACCTTCATACCGTTGTCCTTGGCGTGCTGCAGCACCAGACCATAGAAAGTCCAGTAGTTGGCTTCGTGATTCACATAGATACAACGGGACTGCTTAAACGCGATTGCTGATGCGGGGTTCATGTTAGAACCATCAATGATGACCTTCCCTACCGCGTCATCAGGCCAGGCACGCATCTCACAGCGCAAATCAGGGTTGGTTGGCAGTGCAGGAATCTTGATACGTTCCGTAATCATGTAGGTTCCTTCGTGAATCAGGATACGGTCACCGGCCTTCACCATTTCGATTGCCTTGTGGATGGTTAGCAACGGGGCTGCTTCTGTGCCGGCATTGTCATCACTGCCCGTTGTAGCAACATGGATGTCAGCAGCCGACGCCATCAGCGTACATGCCGTCAGCAGCATCACACTCGCCATTTTTCTCAAAGAGAAGAAGGAAAGAATTTTCTTAGTCATGTGTTAGTAAGATTAAATTAGTAAATATGATTTTAGTAATTAGAATTGTAACAACATAGTGTATTGCCACCCCACTCCGTCCTGCTCTGCAACTGCAGGTTTCCCGGGAGGCGAGGAGCATGTGTTCCACCACTGACAAGGAGCGGAGATGTCTCCACCCGTACCTCGTCATATAAGCCTGCAGCAATGAAAGCCTCGTGGGTTTGGAGTCCGCCTTCTACAATCAGTGACTGTACGCCTTGCTGATAGAGGTCGGCAATGAGTCGTGGCAGCGGGCGCTGACGTGTCAACACAATGCGCTTGGGATTAGGACCGTGCCAGTGACGGACCGTCAGCTGGGGGTGCTCGCGTGAGTCGGTGACATGTCCTACCAAGATGGCATCCTCCTCTGCACGCAACTGATGACTAAGCATCCGCGTGTGCTCATTAGATATGGGCAGTGCCTCACCGTGATTGTCAATATAGCCATTGGCGGTCTGCGCCCACTTCAGGATGATATAAGGACGGTGCTTTGAATGATAGGTAAAGAAACGACAGTTCAGCCGCTGGCACTCCCGCTCCAAGACACCTACGGTAACTTCTATTCCTGCCTGCCGCAGCATTTCAATACCCCTACCCTGTACTTTGTCAAAGGGATCAACACAACCTACCACCACACGGCGAACACCCTTACGGATGATGAGTTCGGCACAAGGCGGTGTCTTGCCATAATGCGCACAGGGCTCGAGAGAAACATAAATCGTGGACTGCGGGAGAAGGTGTTCGTGTGCTTGACGCACGCTGGCAAAAGCATTGACTTCGGCATGACCTTCACCACAACGGACATGATAGCCTTCACCTATGATTGTGGGGAGCGGTGAGGACTGAGGGGTGAGAGGAGCCACAATGACTGCACCGACCATGGGATTTGGACGGGCACCCTGTATGCCGTTAGCAGCTAACTGTAAGCAACGGCGCATGAATATTTCATCAACAGTTTTTTGGTTTATTGCCATAAAATGCTTACTTTTGCACTATGAATTACAACGAGCTGTGGCGCCAATTAGCGCAGGTCTACGAAACGGGAGAGGCGAAAGCCATTGCCCGAATGGTGTATGAAGAGCGCTGTGGGCTGAACTTTTCTGACATTTTGCTCGGCAAAGATACGCATTTATCTGAACATATGCAAGAAGATTTGAAAAAAATCGCACAGCGTCTGCTCAGAAATGAACCTGTACAATATGTCTTGGGGGAGGCGGAGTTCTGCGGACGCCGCTTCTATGTAGAGCCTGGTGTACTCATTCCACGCCCTGAGACTGAAGAGTTGTGCGCTTTGGCAGAAAAGCAAAGAAGAGAGGGGGGAAGCGGTTGCACGATTCTCGACATCGGAACGGGCAGCGGATGCATCGCCGTCACGCTGGCAGCCGACATGCCTGACACGCAAGTGACGGCATGGGATGTCTCTGAGAAGGCGCTGGCTGTTGCCCAGAAGAATGCCAAACGCCATGGCGTTACTATTCACTTTCAACAGGTTGACATCTTGACAATAGCACACGAAGGTTCCCCACAGGCTGCTTTCGACATCATTGTCAGCAACCCTCCCTATATATTAAATAAGGAGAGGGAGAACATGGAGAAGAACGTCTTGGAGTATGAACCTGACATTGCTTTATTTGTGCCTGACGAGAATCCCCTGTGCTTTTACCGTGCCATAGCATCTTTGGGTACCACCGCACTGAAAGCCGGAGGTTCACTCTGCTTTGAAATCAACCCTCTATGTGTCAAGGCATTAAGCGAGATGCTAAGCACGATGTCATATCGCGACATCAACGTATATAAAGACCAATACGGGAGACAACGACTATTGAGCGCTAAACGATGAAACAGAAAACGACACAGGAGGCCTATCTGCTACTGGCAGCGCGTTGTGCGCAGGCTGAGCACTGCCAATGGGAGATGGAAGAGAAGATGAGACAGTGGGAGTTGGACGAGAAAGACATCGCCACCGTCATGGAACGGCTCGTCAAAGAGCGCTATGTCGATGACGAACGCTTTGCCAGGGCTTTTGTCAAAGACAAGGTGCGCTATAACAAGTGGGGGCGACGCAAGGTGGAGCAGGCGCTGTGGCAGAAGCACATCAGCGAAGACATCCGTCAGCAGGTGCTCAGCGAAGTCGATGACGAGGAGTATCTGAGTGTTCTGCGCCCGCTACTCAAGCAAAAGCGTAAAACGACAAAGGCACAAAACAGCTACGAGCTGAACCAGAAACTGATGCGTTTCGCAATAGGACGCGGCTTTACATTTGACATCATCAAGCAATGTCTTGACGGAGTGGAGGAAGAAGACTATTAGGCAGAAAACGGTGGCGAATCTTTTTACCAGGATACTCGATTTCATTTCACCACGTAGCTGTGTGGTTTGCCATCGGCGGTTGGCACCTTCCGAACGCTCGCTCTGTTCGGTATGTCTGCTGCACCTACCCCGCACCATGTATCAATATACGCCCGAAGACAACCTCGTCGCACGGTTATTCTGGGGTCTGCTGCCAATAGAACGGGCTGCCTCGCTGATGTTCTACGAGCCCCATTCGGAGATGGCACGGATGGTCTATCAGCTGAAATACGGACAACGCCCTGACATCGGTGAAGACATTGGACGCATCATGGCAAAAGAGATGCAGATGGGACGCTTTTTCGATGGCATAGATGTTCTTCTTCCTGTTCCCCTCACCAAGAAACGACTGCAACAAAGAGGGTACAACCAAAGTGAGATGTTGGCAATAGGCATTCGTCAGGTGACTGGACTCCCCATCATCACCAAGGCAGTCAGGCGCCAGCATTTCAACAAAAGCCAGACTACGCTATCGCGGCAAGAACGGCAGGAGAATGTCACCGGAACCTTTGTCTTACACGACTCCAAGCTCTTGCAGGACAAGCACGTCCTACTCATTGACGACATCTGCACTACAGGGGCAACACTTCGTGCCTGTGGAGATGCCATCAAGGATGTTCCCGGGATAAAGATAAGCATCCTGACATTGGGCTTTACAAAAAAATGAGAGGCAAGCCACAAACGCTCACCTCTCTATCTTCATTATCTGAACAGTTCCACTACCCTACTTGACTGCCGGCTCTTACATCCTTGGTGGTAGTGACTACACTAAGACTTTCGTCATAGTCAACGGCAGAGAGTATCATACCCTGGCTCTCGATACCCATCATCTTACGAGGGGCAAAGTTAGCCACGAAGAGGAGACGCTTGCCGATGAGTTCTTCTGGATGCTCGTAGAAGGCGGCGATGCCAGAGCAGATAGTACGGTCGGTACCAGTGCCGTCATCAATGGTGAACTGTAGCAGTTTCTTCGATTTCGGAACACGCTGGCAGTTTTTGACTACGCCCACACGGATATCGAGTTTCTCAAACTCCTCGAAACTGACAGTATCCTTGATAGGGGCAGCTTTAAAGGATGCTGCCTCATTGGCTTTCTTGGTGGCTGCCAACTTGTCGAGTTGTTTCTGAATGACCTCATCCTCGATTTTCTCAAAGAGCAGTGCTGGCTCTCCCAACTGATGACCTTCCTTCAGTAAGTCGGTAGCGCCCAACTGATTCCATTCGAAGGTCTCCATACGAAGCATCTCACGCAGCTTCTTGCTTGAGAAAGGCAGGAAAGGTTCGAAGGCTATTGCCAGATTGGCTGTCAACTGCAGGCAAATGTTCAAGATGGTCTCACAGCGCTTCTGGTCGGTTTTCCACACTTTCCAAGGTTCGCACTCGGTGATGTAGCGGTTGCCGATACGTGCCAGGTTCATTGCCTCGAATTGCGCATCGCGGAACTTGAACTGATCGAGTAAATCTTCGATTTTGCTTTTTACATTCTTGAATTCTTCTATTGCCTGGCGGTCAACATCTTGCCACTCGCCACATGCAGGTACAACACCATTCCAGTATTTCTTGGTCAGCTGCAGGGCACGGTTCACGAAGTTACCATAGACAGCTACCAACTCGTTGTTGTTGCGGTCCTGGAAATCTTTCCATGTGAAGTTGTTGTCTTTGGTCTCGGGAGCATTGGCAGTCAGCACATAGCGCAGCACATCCTGCTTGCCTGGCATATCCTCCAGATACTCATGAAGCCAGACTGCCCAGTTGCGGGAGGTGGAAATCTTGTCGTTCTCCAGATTCAGGAATTCGTTGGCAGGCACGTTGTCAGGCATGATGTATTTGCCGTGAGCTTTCATCATCACAGGGAAGATGATGCAATGGAACACGATGTTGTCTTTTCCGATGAAATGGACCAATCTGGTGTCTTCATCCTGCCACCATTGTTCCCACGGCCCCCACTTTTCGGGTTCCTTGTCACAGAGTTCCTTGGTGTTGCTGACATAACCGATGGGAGCATCAAACCAGACATACAACACCTTACCGTCGGCACCCTCCACTGGAACAGGGATGCCCCAGTCGAGGTCGCGTGTCATGGCACGGGGCTGCAAGTCCATATCGAGCCACGACTTACACTGTCCATAGACATTGGGGCGCCACTCTTTGTGCTCCTCCAATATCCACTGTTTCAGCCAGTCCTGATATTCGTTCAGCGGCAGATACCAGTTCTTGGTACGCTTCATGACGGGAGTAGAGCCCGAGATAGTAGACTTCGGATTGATGAGTTCTGTAGGACTCAAGTCACGACCGCATTTCTCACACTGGTCGCCATAGGCTCCCTGACTGTGGCAGTGGGGACATTCGCCCGTCACATAGCGGTCTGCCAAGAACTGCTTGGCTTCCTCATCATAGAGCTGTTCGGTTGTCTCCTCCACCAATTTCCCTTCATCATATAGCTTGCGGAACCACTGGGCAGCAAACTTATGATGCGTCTCACTGGTTGTGCGGCTGTAGACATCGAACGAGATACCAAACTCCTCAAACGAGTCCTTAATCATCTTATGATAGCGGTCAACCACATCTTGCGGAGTGATGCCTTCCTTACGAGCACGTACGGTAATAGGCACTCCATGTTCGTCAGAACCGCCAATAAACATTACGTCCTCTTTCTTCAAACGAAGATAGCGGACATAAATATCGGCCGGTATGTATACGCCGGCCAAGTGACCGATGTGCACCCCGCCATTCGCATATGGCAATGCCGATGTCACGGTCGTTCTCTTAAATTTCTTTTCTGCCATGTTTTCCTGATTTCAAGTGTCGACACTTGGACTCGAACCAAGGACCCCCACCATGTCAAGGTGATACTCT
>CAMNIA010000026.1 GCA_946540105.1 uncultured Prevotella sp.
CGAAAGCAGGTATCTTAATCTGAGCGTAGGAACCAGGCAGGAAGTCCATGTGAGCTCCGGCAGGCAGCTGCACCTTGAACTCCTTGATGAAGGTAGCCACGTTCTTGTTAGAGATGACGGTACACTCGTACTCCTTAACACCCAAAATGGACTCGTCAACATGTATGCTAAGGTCGCCTTTCACCTTACACTGACAGCCGAGACGCCAGCCCGCCTTGATTTCCTTTCGGGTGAAGTGAGGCTTCTCAGAATCAAGGATTTCGCCGCCTCCCTCAAGCACCTGCACCTTACACTGTCCGCAGGAAGCTTTGCCACCGCAGGCAGAAGGCAGGAAGACACCATTCTCGTTGAGAGTAGCCATGAGCGAGTTGCCTTGTGCTACAGAGAGTGTGCGGTCGCCATTGATGACGATATTGACATTGCCAGTAGGACTGAGGTATTTCTTAGCCACCAGCAGGATGACCACCAACAGAAGTATTACGATGAGGAATACTGCTATGCTATATGCTATAAACTGAAACATAAATATATTTACAATTTGACAATTTACAATTTATTTTACGATTTGACAATTTTCAATTTATATGTTCAGTCCACTGAAACACATCATTGCCATAGCCATGAGACCTACAGTGATGAATACGATGCCGAGACCCTGGAGGGGACGGGGAACATCCGAATACTGCATCTTCTCGCGAATGGCACCCATTGCCACAATAGCCAGCGTCCAGCCGAGACCAGAACCGAAGCCATAGATGACAGCATCAGTGACAGAAGTGATGGCCTGCGAGTTTGACGGATCCATGAGGATGCGCTGCTGCATGAAGAGCGAGGCACCCATGATGGCGCAGTTGACAGCTATGAGCGGCAGGAAGATGCCCAGTGCAGCATAGAGAGAGGGTGAGTAGCGCTCGACCGTCATCTCGACGAGTTGAACCATGCCAGCTATGACCGCAATGAAAAGGATGAACGACAGGTAGCTGAGGTCAACCCCCTGAGCAAGGCAGTCAGGGCCCAGCACCTTGGTTTGCAACAGATAGTTGACGGGAACGGTAACAGTAAGAACGAAAGTTACAGCGAGTCCGAGTCCCATAGAAGTCTTCACCGTCTTAGACACGGCAAGGTAGGAACACATGCCGAGGAAGAAGGCGAAAATCATGTTGTCCACAAAGATGGACCTAAAGAGTAGTGATATTGCGTGTTCCATAATTACTTCTCCTTATAAAAATATGCACGATGAATCCAGATGACACAGCCCACGAGGATGAGTGCCATAGCCGGCATCGTCATCATGCCGTTGTTAACATAACCAAAGTCGTAGACGCTCTGAGGGATAATCTGGAAGCCCAGCAGAGAGCCCCGTCCGAAGAACTCGCGGAAGGCACCCACGATAACAAGTATCATGGCATAACCCAATCCGTTACCTACACCATCGAGGAAAGAAGGCCAGGGTTTGTTCATCATGGCGAACGCCTCGAGTCGTCCCATCAGAATACAGTTCGTGATGATAAGTCCAACATAGACCGAAAGCTGTACGCTGACATCGTAGGCAAAGGCCTTTAGAATCTGGCTCACGATGGTAACCAGCGCAGCCACCACCACCAGCTGTACCACAATACGGATGCGGTTAGGGATGGTGTTGCGTATGATAGAAATGATGACATTCGAGAATGCCGTAATGACCGTCACGGCAAGTCCCATCACGATAGCAGGCTTGAGCTGAGAAGTGACAGCCAGTGCCGAGCAGATGCCCAGGACCTGTCCGAGGATGGGATGGTCAACGTTTAGTGGGTTTAAGAAAACCTCTTTATTTTGTTTTGAGAATAAAGCCATAGGGATTTACAATTTGACAATTTACAATTTACTATTTATTTACGATTTGACCATTTACAATTTACAAATCACCCTTTATTTGCAGCTTCTTCAGGCAATCTTTCAGCATGGCATCGACACCATTGGAAGTCAGCGTAGCACCCGTCACACAGTCCACCTGCGTTTCAGGGTCTTCCACCTTCTTCACCACCGACAGGACGACATTGCCTTTGTCATCGAAAATCTGCTTGCCGATAAACTTCTCCTGCCATGCCTGCGAGTCTTTGATTTCGGCGCCCAGTCCGGCCGTCTCGCTCTCGTGGTTGAAGTAGGCTCCAAAGACCTTCCCTTCAAGGTCGATGGCGAGATACCCACTGATGCCACCCCACAGGCCCATGCCTTTCAGGCTTACAACCAAGATGTCCTGACCATCGAGTTGACATTGATAAACGCGCTGTCCGTCATATTCCTTCTCTGCCTTCACCACCTCAGCGTACTTAGCCTCAGCTTCAGCCCCGTCGAGGTTACGGATATTCAGTGAGTAGAGAATCTGCTTCTTCACATCCAGTGCCACGTTGGCATCCTGCATAGGTTTCAGTGCCTGATAGACAAACGCCAGCAGGAAAGCTACGATGACAACGAGGATGGCGCTGTAACAAATAATGTATACGTTGCTGTTAGTATTAAACTTAGCCATCTTAATTTACAATTTGACAATTTACAATTTACAATTGATTTCCAATTTACTTTTTACGAGCTAAGCGTTTAGAGATGTTGCGCTCCACAACGAAATGGTCGATGGTAGGCGCAAACATGTTACCGAAGAAGATGGCGAGCATCATACCCTCAGGATAACCAGCATTGAGCACGCGGATGATGACAGCCATTGCCCCAATGAGACAGCCGTAGAAGTACTGTCCGGTAGTAGTGCGGCACGAAGTAACAGGGTCGGTAGCCATAAATACAGCACCGAAGGCAAAGCCGCCCATTACGAAGTGATGCCACCAGACGAAAGACTGTCCCGTCTGTTCAAAGATGCAAGCCATGACGGCTCCACCTACGAAGACGCTCAGCATGGTGCGCCAGGAGGCGATGCCCGTCCAAAGCAGGATGCAAGCACCGATAGCAATGGCGATGATGCTTGTCTCGCCGATAGAGCCAGGTATAAAGCCGCAAATCATGTCGAAGATAGAAGCCGTGGGTTCTATGCCCTGTCCTATCTGTCCAAGCGGTGTGGCAGCCGTAAATCCGTCAGGCAGCGTGTTGCCAAGTCCGAAGATTGAGTCTTGAGCCACCCAAACTTGGTCGCCGGTCATCTTAGAAGGATAGGCGAAGAACAAGAACATACGTGCTGCAATGGCAGGGTTGAAGATATTCATGCCCGTGCCTCCGAAAATCTCCTTACAGAAGATAACCGAGAAAGCACAAGCCAGTGCCAGCATCCAGAGCGGACATCCGATAGGAATGATGAGGGGGATGATGATACCGCTTACAAGGTATCCCTCCTGAATCTCCTCATGCTTCCACTGAGCCCATGCGAACTCGATGCCGAGCCCCACGATGTAGCTGACGAGGATCTTAGGCAGCACGGCAAGGAATCCATAACAGAATATTTCCCAGAATCCTGCCGTTGCCAGCGTACCGGCAGCCAGATAGTTCTGATAACCAATGTTATACATGCCAAACAGCATAGCAGGCATCAGCGCGATGACCACCATACTCATAATACGCTTCGAGTCAATGGCATCGTGGATGTTGACACCAGTTCTAGAAGTCTCGTTGGGGACATAAAGGAACGTCTCGAAGCCGTCGAAAACCGAACGGAAAGCATGCAACTTGCCACCCTCCTCGAAGTTCGGCTTGATCTTATTGAGATAATTTCTTAATGCTTTCATACTATGCATTTTCTTTACGTAAAATGTTCAGGCCTTCACGGACGATGCGTTGCAATTCAAGCTTAGAAGAGTCGACGAACTCCGCCAGTGCAAAGTCTTCGGGTGACACCTCGTAGATGCCCAGAGCCTCCTGGCGGTCAATGTCGCCAGCAATGATAGCCTTGATGAGGTATTCGCCGTAGATATCCATTGGCAGCACCTTGTCATACTCGCCACTCATAATCATGTGTCGCTCGCCGCCCTTGACACGAGCATCGAGTGCATACTGCTTCTTGTTGTTAGAGAACCAAAGGTTCTGCAACCACGAGAAGTAGCTGCGGCTGACGGAGAACTGCTTCAAGCGAGGCAGAATCCATCCCAGCATCTCGTCAGCGTCATCGCCCTCCGGGATAACGGTAATCTCGCTGGTATGAGCTCCTAAGAATCCGTCTTTGGTGGTAGGTCTTCCTGTCAGTACATTGCCGTTGATGATGCGCACGTGCTTTGAGGCATCATAGCTGTTGGAGAGCAGCGTTGCGAGTTCCTCACCCACCAGCATGTCGGCATAAGCAGGCTGTTTCACCTCACTGCCACAAAGTGCAATGCGTCGTGTCAGGTTTACCTTGCCAGTATTCAGCAGTCGCCCGATAAACAGCACCACAGTGGGGTCACCGATGGTCCACACCACCTCGCCTTTGTTGACAGGGTCGATATGGTTTACCTGTACGCCCACGTTTCCTGCAGGACATTTCCCATCGAAGATGTTGAGTTCTGCATATTGTTCAATGCCCATCTGTCTGATAGCACTCTGGAAGTCAGGTTGTATGCCCAGTCCGATATAAGTCTTAGCAATCTTCGACAAAGCCTGAATGCCAGTAACGAAGTCAGCCTCCTGCCCCTGCACCTCGAAATCGAAGCTAGCAGCCAGGGGTTTGTCTCTCAAGACGGAGACGAAGATAGCCTTCGGCAGGACAGAAGGATTGGTAGAGACTGCATACGGCAGCTGATTGATATATCCGAAGATTCCAGCTTCCAGCAGTGTGTCAATGACCTGCTGTCCATCCATCTTCGATACATCCTTCTTGCCGAAATCGGTAAACTGCTGCTCTTTATCGGCTTCCACCTTGATGCAGAGCACTTTGCGCCGTTCGCCACGTACCACCGCGCGGACGGTGCCGCTGACGGGAGAGGCAAACTTGACTTGAGGATATTGCTTGTTGATGAACAAGGCATCCCCTGCTTTGACTTTATCACCTTCTTTCACGATGACCTTCGGAGTAACCCCCTCGAAATCGTCGGGCACCAGAGCATACTGTCCGTTGGATTTCAACGTGATGAGTTTCTCTTCAGCTTTGCCTTGAAGGTGAATGTCCAAGCCTTTGTGTAACTTGATTACATTTGCCATGTATAGAATAAAAAATTGAAACGTTTCTCTGAAAATCGCTGCAAATTTAGCAAAAAAAGAGCAGAAAGAACATAAAAAACCGAGGAAAAGTTGCTGCATCCCAACTTTTTAATGTAATTTTGTGGCAAAATTCATTGCAACCGAAATGTTTTGCAATCTCTGACTGTCAGTTTTGAAGATACTAAAACATATATTGAGCATTGTAATATGGACCCTTCTCGGTCTGTATCTGCTCTTTATTCTGACATTCAGCATCCCTGCCGTTCAGGAGTATCTGGCTCAGCGCGTCAGCCACGTGCTGGCAGCCAAACTAGGCACCAGCGTACACATAGACCGTCTGAAGTTTGACATTCCCAGTCACATCACGCTGTATGATGTCAGCATCAAAGACCAGCAGGGGCGCAACATGCTCACCGCCAGCCGCCTGTCCACACGCCTGGACCTGTTACCGTTGCGTGAAGGTAAGATTTCCATTTCCACAGCACAGATTTTTGGTGCACATGCCAAATTCTACCAGGCTACGGCAGACAGTCAGCCCAACTTCCAGTTCGTATTGGACTCGCTGGCTTCGAAAGACACCACCAGCCGGTCTCCCCTCAACCTGCGCATCAACTCGCTTATCATCAGGCGCACATCCGTCAGCTTTGACCAACTCGATGCCGAGGAGACTCCTGGGCGTCTCAATCCCCGTCACTTAGCGTTGACGGACATCAGCACCCACATCATACTGAAACAGCTGACTAACGACTCGCTGAATGTCAACATGAAGCGCCTGTCGTTCAGGGAGAAGTCGGGAATGGAAGTACAGCGCCTGCAGCTGCACTTCGAGGCAGGTCAAAACCGCTGCCGACTGACGGACTTCCGTCTGCACATGCCAGGTACCGACATTGCACTGGGGGACATCGATGCCAGCTACCGTTATCTGGCAAAACAGTTCATCGTGCCCTCGCTGCGCTATACGGGCAGCATCGAGCCTTCCACCATCAGACTCTCAGACCTGTCGTACCTGCTGCCCACGCTGAAGACATTCAACAGCACGCTGTCACTGTCGGCACACTTTAAAGGTGAGGGTGAGAATGTAGACATCACGCAACTGGAGGTTGGTTCTACCACAGGCGACATCAACATCAACATAGACGGAAACTTGCGAAGGGTGTTGCACAGCAAACCTGAGTGGACAGCCTTCATTCACGACTTGGGTTTGTCGGCCAAGACCATCGGCTTCATCTCTGAAAACCTGCGAGGCGAGCGTGTTCAGATACCCGACGAGCTAGAGCGGCTGGGCAATGTTCATCTGAGGGGTACCGTCAGCGGTGTCGGCATCAGCACCCTGCGTGCCAACAACCAGTTAGAGACGGATGCCGGCAACGTGGCTTTCAGTATGTCACTGGACAGTTTACGCCGCTTCCAAGGACACGTTGACACCCAAGACTTCAACTTGAAGCGGGTGTTGGATAATGAACACTTTGGCACGCTCTCGACAACGATAGACCTCAAGGGTAAGCTGGCAAAGGGTAACGCTGGCGGCATAGAGGCTGACGGCATTGTAAAACAGTTTGAATATAACGGCTACTCCTACCAGAACATCGTGATGAAGGGGCTTCTCAGTGATGCTGACACCCACGGACAACTGAGCATTGATGACAGCAACATCCGTGCAACTATTGAAGGTCAAAGGGTGCATCACGGCAAGCAGAATGACATCCAACTGAATATCAGTATTGCAGACCTGGCACCTAAGGCCATCAACCTGACTGACTACTGGGGCGATGCCCGCTTCTCGGGCACCGTCGTTGCCAACCTCACCGGCAAGGACATTAGCAATGCAACAGGCACACTGGATGTCAACAACCTGACACTGCAGTCAGCTACTGAGCACTATGAACTGAAAGGGTTGCATGTGGAGTCAGGCTATGCGGGCGAAGAGCACTTCATAACCCTCGCCAGCGACTTCGGCGAAGCACGCATCAACGGCGACTTCAACTACGAAACGCTGCCACAGAGCATCACCAACTTCATTGCATACCAGTTGCCCACCCTGCCTGGTCTGCCTAAGGCTACAGCACCTACCGCCAACAACTTCTCGCTGCACGCCACCATCAGCAAGTCTGACTGGCTGCAACAGCTGTTGCGTGTCCCCTTGCGTCTCACGCAGCCGCTGACCCTCGACGGGATGGTTAATGACAGCGACCGTCAGTTGAACATCGAATGTAGCATACCGCAGTTCTATTATAACGAGAGCCGTTATGACAACGGACACCTCAGCATTGCATCACCACAGGGTACGATGGTTTACGATGTCAGCGTCACTAAACTGATGGGGAACGGCAAGCAACTGGAACTGCAGGCCACGGGCAGTGCTGCCGACAACCAACTACAGACCACGCTGCTCTGGGATGACCACGCTGCTGAACACATGTGCGGCAAGGTGATTGCCAACGCACGCTTCAACACCAACATTGACGGGAAGCAGGTTGCCCACATCGACATCAGCCCGTCACAGATGACGGTTAACAATGCACCATGGGACATTCAGCCGTCGACCATCACGTACTATGACAAGCATCTGGATGTCAAGCATTTCTCCATCCAGCATGGCGAACAGTTCCTTACTCTTGACGGCACTGCTTCAGAGAACAGTCATGACTCGCTGGACATCCGGATGCACGACATTGATGTGCAATATGTCCTTGACCTCGTCAACTTCCATGCTGTTGACTTTGGCGGGTTGGCAACAGGCGGCGGCTGTCTGCGTGGTGTTTTTGGCAACTTCGAGGCTGACGGAGCCCTTACCGTGCGGCAGTTTGAGTTCGAACACGGTCGCATGGGAACACTGCACGCACAGGTGAACTGGAACAAAGAGCAGGAGCAGATAGACATCCACGCTACTGCCGATGACGGTGAGGATGCACAGACGCTCATCAACGGTTATGTGTCACCAGCCCGCAACTACATTGATTTGGGCATTGATGCCGAAGGTACCCACCTGGACTTTGCGCGCTCTTTCATGGATAGCTTCATGAGCCAGCTGACTGGTCACGCCAACGGCAGACTGCGCCTTGCAGGTCCGTTGGACGCGCTGAACATCACGGGAGAGTTGGTTGTCAACGGACTGGCTGACATCAGTGTCTTAGGCTGCTCGTATGAGTTGCGCAATGACACCATCAAACTGGTGCCCAACGAAATCATCTTCCCACACTTCCCCATCTACGACATCAACGGCACGGAAGCCATCCTCTCGGGTGCCATCCACCACCAGGAGCTCACCAACCTGACCTTCGACATCAATGTCAAAGCCAATAACCTGCAAGCCTACCACTTCACCAATTTCGGCACCGACACCTTCTACGGCACCGTCTTCGCCACTGGCTCCGTTGACATCATAGGTCGCGAGAACGGGGTCACCATTGATGCCGACATCACACCACAGCGGGGCACCTTCTTCGTCTATAACGCTGCTGCACCCGACATTGTTTCCAACCAGGAGTTTATCCAGTGGGGGAGTGGCTCCAATAAGAAAGAGGAGAACCAGGATGTCACAAACCCATCGGCGGTCAGCTCCTTCCTCTACCGCGATGACCTCACCATGCGCCTTAAGCTCAATGCCACGCCTCAGGCTGAGATACGCCTGCTGATGGATGCCACCACCAACGACTACATCAGACTGCGCGGCAACGGTATGTTGCAGGCCAACTACTACAACAAGGGAGGCTTCAACATGTTTGGCACTTACCGCATAGTCAGCGGCACCTACGGACTCACCATCCAGAATGTCATCCACAAGAACTTCACCTTCAACGAGGGCGGCACCGTTGTCTTTGGCGGCGACCCCTATGACGCCACCCTCAACCTGCAGGCACGACACGTGGTCAACGGCGTTTCGCTCTCTGACCTCAACGTTGGGCGCTCCTTTGCAAATACTGTACGCGTCAACTGTCTGATGAACATCACCGGACAACCACGCCAACCCGTCATTGACTTCGACCTGGAGATGCCTAATGTCAATGCCGACGAACAGCAGATGGTGCGCAGCATCATCAACAGCGAAGAGGAGATGAACCAGCAGGTCATCTACCTGCTCGCCGTGGGACGCTTCTATCCACAGAGCAGCAACAATGCCGAAACCAACGAGAGGACACCCAGCAAGACATCGCTGGCCATGCAAAGTCTGCTCTCGGGCACCCTCAGCGGACAAATCAACGGACTGCTCAGCCAGGTTGTCAAGAGCAACAAGTGGAACTTTGGTGCTAACATCTCGACAGGCGACGAGGGGTGGAACAATGCCGAGTACGAAGGTATCATCAACGGCCGACTGCTCAACAACCGACTACTCATCAACGGACAGTTCGGCTATCGCGACAATGCTACCACCACCAATCCGTCATTCATCGGCGACTTTGACATCCGCTACCTGCTGCTGCCCAACGGCAACCTTGCCCTCAAAGTCTACAACCAGACCAACGACCGCTACTTCACGCGCTCGTCACTCAACACGCAGGGCATCGGCATCATACTGAAGAAAGACTTCGATGGCATTGGCGACCTCTTCGGCAAGAAGAAGCGGGCAAAGAAAAAGAAGTAAAAAACACGAAAAGAAAATTTTGTACATTTAAAGTGCCGAAGGGAAAACCCTAAAAACAGCGATTTTCAAGGCTCTGAGCAACACTACGTTTTTCTACCAGCAAATCAACGTTTTTCTACCAGCAAATCAACGTTTCTCTACCAGAGAAACAACGTAATGCTAAAAGCGGGCATAAAAGCCGCAAAACCGCAAAATTCAAATCTTTGAAAAGACTTTACACTATGGCTCTCAGAGAGACTCTAACTAGTATGAAAGTCACTGCTCGGAAGCTGTCAACAGCTGGAGTGCTCGGCGCATGATGTCATTCTCTTCATTGATGACGGCAAAGTAACTATTGGTGTCCCACAGGTCGCGGGCAACGAGGGCTTTGAGCTGCTGGCGCATCAGAGGAAGGGAGCGCTGTAACTCCTCATCATCCTTTGGACGGATGTTCTGCTTGTCACCCTCCTTGACAATGGCATCAATGAGACTCTGTGGCACGACGAAGCGCTGGCGGAAGTCATCGAAGCTCTGGTAGTCGCGATGCAGTTTTTTGCGGTGCTTGTCCACGTAACGCAGGTTTTCGGAGATGAGTATGCCCTTGGCAGCGAGCTGTCGGTGAAAAGGAGTGTATTTCGTTGTGTCCAGGGGTACAAACTCATCGGGCATGATGCCTCCACCGCCATATACGAGTCGATGCTCGTTGAGGGTGTAGCACTTCAGGGAATCGGCAAAGTGGACACTATCAGCACTCATGAGTTCACCGCTCTTCAGGCGGTTGCTGACATCCATAGCGTAGTCTTTCTGCTTGCCTTTCTCGTAGGGTTTCTGGATGCAGCGCCCTGAAGGTGTGTAGTAGTGAGCAATAGTGAGACGTATCATGGAACCGTCGGGCAGGTCTATTGGGCGCTGAACGAGACCCTTGCCGAAGGTGCGCCGCCCTACGATGGTACCGCGGTCGTGGTCTTGTATGGCTCCGGACACAATTTCGGCGGCTGATGCCGTATAGCTGTCGACAAGAATAATGACGCGGCCTTCTGTAAAGAGTCCGCCACCCTTGGCATGGTGCTCGGTGCGTGGTGTGCGCCGTCCTTCGGTATATACAACGAGGTCATCCTTCTGCAGCAGTTCGCCGGCAACGCCAACGGCGGCATGCAGGTAGCCGCCACTATTCTCCTGCAAGTCGAGCACGAGGGTCTGCATACCTTGTGCCAACAGTGTCTTGAGGCTACTCACGAATTCGTCGTGGGTGGTAGCGCCGAAGTTGCCAATGCGGATATACCCCACTCCTGGGCGCACCATATAAGTGGCATCAATGGTGTGGAGGGGTATTTTGTCGCGTGTTATCGTGAATCGCAGCGTGTCCTGAATGCCTCTGCGCACAATGCCGATGCGTACCTTGGTACCTTTGGGTCCTCGCAGTCGGCGCATGATGTCATCGCGCGACATCTTGACACCGGCAATGGCGGTATCATTGACATTGACAATGCGGTCACCAGCCAGGATGCCAGCCTTCTCAGAAGGTCCGCCCATGACGGGCTGTATAACGAGCAGGGTGTCATCTGCCATATTGAACTGTACGCCGATGCCCTCGAACGAGCCCTGCAGCGATTCGTTCATCATCTTGACTTCTTTGGGCGTTGAGTACGAGGAGTGTGGATCCAGCTTCTCTATCATGCCACGAATGCCGTCCTCCACGAGCTTCTGTTCGTCAACACTGTCAACATAAAGGTTGCTGATGGCTAGTTCGGCCATCTGCAACTTGCGCAAGGGCGAGTCGGCACCCAGGTTGATGCGCATTTGTGCTGATAAAGGTAAGAAAGTAAAAAGGTAAAAAGGTAAAATCCATTTTACCGATACTTTCATCTTCATCATTGTCTTCATTATCTTACCTTTTTACTTTTTGTCCTTCTTACCTTTTCACTCGTCTTCGTCTGGTCGGTCTTCCTCAATGACGAGGTTGTCGATGATGAAGTTCTGGCGCTCCATGGTGTTCTTTCCCATATAGTATTCAAGCAGCTTCTGCACCTGGTCGTTCTTATGTAACGTGACTTGCTCGAGGCGAATATCGGGACCTATGAAGCCAGCAAACTCGTCGGGAGAAATCTCGCCAAGACCTTTGAAGCGGGTTATCTCGGGGTCGGGTCCCAGTTCCTGAATGGCTTTCTGGCGCTCCTCGTCACTGTAGCAGTAGCGTACGACGAAGTCACCCTGCTTGCCGTCTTCGCGCATGGCTTTGTTGCGTATCTTGGTACGCTTGTTGCGGACGCGGAACAGGGGAGTCTGCAACACATAGACATGGCCTTTCTTGATGAGCTCCGGGAAGAACTGGAGGAAGAAGGTAATGATTAAGAGACGTATGTGCATGCCGTCAACATCGGCATCGGTAGCCACTATCACCTTGTTGTAGCGAAGCGTATCGAGTCCTTCCTCTATATCCAGGGCTGCCTGCAGCAGGTTAAACTCCTCATTCTCGTAGACGACCTTCTTGGTGAGTCCGAACGAATTCAGGGGCTTGCCGCGCAGCGAGAAGACAGCCTGCGTGTTGACATCACGGCTCTTGGTGATGCTACCGCTGGCTGAGTCGCCCTCGGTGATGAAGATGCACGACTCCTCCTTGCGCTCGTTCTTGACATCACTGAAGTGGATGCGACAGTCGCGAAGCTTACGGTTGTGCAGATTGGCTTTCTTGGCACGCTCACGAGCCAGCTTGGTGACACCAGCCATCGCCTTACGCTCGCGTTCGCTCTCCTTGATTTTATTCTCAATGACATCAGCCACGTCCTGATGGATATGCAGGTAGTTGTCAACCTGCTGTTTGATGAAGTCGCCAACATACTTGTTGATGCTCTCTCCGTCAGGAGCCATCTGGGTACTTCCCAGCTTAATCTTTGTCTGACTCTCGAAAACAGGTTCCTCGACATTGATGGCAATGGCGGCAACAATGCCAGTACGGATGTCTCCATACTCGTACTTGCCGAAAAACTCCTTGATGGTGCGTGCTATATGCTCTTTGAAGGCGCTCTGGTGGGTACCTCCCTGAATGGTATGCTGACCGTTGACAAACGAGTAGTACTCCTCACCATACTGGTTTGCATGGGTGAAGGCAATCTCGATATCCTCGCCTTCCAGGTGGATGATGGGATAAAGAGCATCGTTGGTCATGCGGTCCTTCAGCAGGTCTTCCAATCCGTTGCGTGACAGGATGCGCCGCCCGTTATACATGATGGTAAGTCCTGAGTTCAGGTAGGTGTAGTTGCGCAGCATGGTCTCCACAATGTCGTTGTGGAAGGAGTATCCCTTGAACAACGTGTCATCGGGCTCAAAGAAGATGTAGGTGCCCGTCTCGTCATCGGTAGGCTCAGTGGTGTCACGCTGCAAGATGCCCTTCTCGAACACCACCTTACGCACCTGTCCGTCACGGTAGCTGTGGGCCTCGAAGTGTGAGCTGAGGAAATTGACAGCCTTGATACCGACACCGTTCATGCCCACCGACTTCTTGAAGGCCTTGGAGTCGTACTTACCGCCAGTATTCAGCTGACTGACAGCCTCTATCAGCTTGCCTTGAGGAATACCGCGGCCGTAGTCGCGAACGGTGACGCGCAGATTGTCTTCAATGTCTATCTCAATGCGCTTGCCGGCATTCATGCGAAACTCATCAATAGAGTTGTCGATGGTCTCTTTCAGCAACACGTATATGCCGTCATCAGCATGAGAACCATCATCGAGGCGGCCTACATACATGCCTGGACGCGTGCGGATGTGGTCTACGTCTGACAGGTGACGGATGTTGTCATCACCATAGTGAACCTGTTCTTGTTCGGCTGTTAGCTTGTTTTCTTCCTTCATAAGTTTTTCTTATAACACCTGCGGCGCTTGTGCTGTATGTGTTCCAGATACTGCCACTGCGACTGAACCTTCTCGTTGGACTCCATCTCGACATTGGTCTCGCCCCACTTAAAACCAAAACGCTGATAAACGGGAATGAGGTCGTAGAACATCAGGGCGTTGACGCCTTTCTGCTGATATTCGGGCAGGATGCCGATGAGCAGCAGGTCAAGACACTCAGCCTTATGGAACTTCAGCGCCTTCAGACAATGCCACCAACCAAAAGGCCACAGACGTCCGTTGCGACACTTCTGCAAAGCGCGTGTCATCGAGGTAATGCTGATGCCCACACCTATCAGTTTGTGGTCGGGCGTGTTCCAGTCTTCTATCAGACAGAGCATGTCCATGTCGAGCATGGGGAACCACATCTTCAGATATTCGTCTATCTGGGCCTCTGTCATCTGCGAGTAGCCATAGAGATGACCAAACGACTTGTTGACAACATCGAGCACCTTACGGCCATACTGCTCCTTTCCGAAGACCTGACGGCGCTTGGGATGTATGGTATGCAGGTTGTAACGCTTCTGTACCATCTGTGCCACCTTCTGGTATTTCTCAGGCATCGCACCCTTGGGCACAATGAGTTTATACTCTACATAATCATTGTCTTTCAGCCAACCGCCCAACTGCTCCATATGCTTCGGATAGTAGGGGTAGTTATAGATGGTAGCCATCGTACCCAACTGGTCGAAACCTTCGATGAGCATGCCTTCCGGATCCATATCGGTAAAACCCAGCGGACCCACCATCTCTGTCATTCCCTTTGAACGCCCCCATTGTGCCACAGCATCGAAGAGCGCACGCGAGACATCAATGTCGTCTATAAAGTCCACCCAGCCAAAACGAACGCTCTTGCGATTCCAGGCCTCATTAGCCCTGTTGTTGATGATGCCAGCTATGCGTCCGACTACCCTTCCCTCCCGATAAGCCAGAAAGTATTCTGCCTCGCAGAATTCAAAAGCAGCGTTCTTGTCTTTTCGCAGCGTGTGTAACTCATCGGAATAAAGGTTGGGGGCATCGTATTCATTGCCACGATACAAGTCATAATGCAACTGGATGAAGGCATCCAGTTCGCGTTTGTTGCTGACTCTCCGAATCTCTATTGCTGGCATGGGTAGCTTGTTTTAATAATTGTGCAAAAGTACAAAGAAGTGAGCAAAAAACCAAAATATTTAACCAATTTTACAGCAAATAAAGAGCTTGTGCTGTTGATTGTGGTCGGTAGTAGCGAAAATATAGGTGTCTCCACCATCCTTCAGCTTCAGCTTTTTACGCAGCGCCTCGGCTGTCAGCGGGAAGTTCCGCACACTGATGTTAGCCTGACGGATGCCCGCAAGTTGCTCACGCAACTCGTGTTTGTTCATCGAGGTGACTGCCTGAATCCGGAATCGGCGTCCTGGGAATACTGCCACCTCATCGGCACTGACAAAGAGGTGGGAATTGGATGAAAGCTGACACACGGCGTAACGCGTAGCTAGCTCGGAAAAACATCCAGCCTTCATGATGCTGGCATTAGGCACATAAAGATAGTGAAAAGGAGAAAGATTAGCGGAGCGAATCGGGAGTGAGGCATCAGGAGCCTCAACTGTCGGATAGTGGAACGCGAAAAGCGAGGCATCCTTGTCAGCTGAGAGGTTGACGCATACCACACGCTGCAACTCGGCATCGCTACTCATTACTACCAGCAGTTCCTTGCACTCGTTGTCAACACTGACAATGTGGACTTCGCTGACGTGGTGCAAATCGGAAACAGTCTTGCGCCAATCGAGCATCGGCGACAACTTCAGCAAGACGCAATGCGACTTCTCCATCAGCGAAGGTAGCAGCTCCAGCACATTGGGCGTACAGTCTCCGATGCCGTAGGTGCGTGCCCCATGCTCGTCACGCCGTGCAGGGTCAAGGAAGACGGCATCAGCACGGGTTGTCTGTTTCAGCACTTCAGCAGCAGTACCACTCACCACCCGACAGGCGTGCCCCAATATGTTGAAGTTATGTTCGGCAACAGCACATAACGCCTCGTTCTGCTCTACATAGACGCGTTGTTGGAAGGGTTGTGACATCCAGTAGAAATCCACACCAAAACCTCCCGTCAAGTCGAGATACACACCGTGGTCGCACAACCCACGGACGACTTCTGCCTTGTAGCGTGCTGTCAACTCAGAAGAACACTGCTCCATATTGAGGTGAGGCGGGAAGACCACTCCCTCTATAGCAGCCCACGAAGGCAACTTCTTCTGTGCCGTCTGTCTGCCTGCTATCTGTTGTAGCGCCATGGGGAGGTCAACCGCAGCATTCTTAGTTCCCTGCAGTGCCAACTTCCTCACGTCAGCATGCAGGTGACTGCGAATGAACTCCCATGTGGCATCGTTAATAATCATGGGCACAAAGATACAAAATAATTTTAAATTATCAATAATCCTTTTGCTTTTTACACACTTATTCGTACCTTTGCACCATTATTTACGTACATTATTTAAAAAGACAACATGAAGATAGCATTAATAGGCTACGGCAAGATGGGCAAGATGATAGAGCAGATAGCTCTGAGTCGTGGGCACGAAATTGTGAGTATTATTGACATTGACAACCAGCAGGACTTCGAAAGCGAGGCCTTCAGGAGTGCCGATGTTGCCATTGAGTTTACTGCCCCGCAGGCTGCATACGGCAACTACATCAAAGCATGGAAGGCTGGTGTGAAAGTGGTGAGCGGCTCTACGGGCTGGATGAACGAACACGGTGACGAGGTGCGCAAGGCTTGCAACGAGGAGGGCAAGACTCTGTTCTGGGCTTCGAACTTCTCGATTGGCGTTGCCATCTTCTCTGCCGTCAACAAGTATCTGGCGAAGATCATGAACCAGTTTCCACAGTACGATGTGGAAATGGAGGAGACACATCACGTCCACAAGCTGGACCACCCCTCAGGAACTGCTATCACACTGGCTGAGGGCATCCTTGAAAACATCGACCGCAAAGAGGCTTGGGCAGAGGACACCACCGACCCCCGTCTGCTGCGCATTGACCACATCCGCCGAGGCGAGGTTGCTGGCATCCACACCATTCGTTACGACTCTGATGCCGACATCATCACCATCACCCATGATGCCCACTCGCGCCAAGGCTTTGCCTTAGGTGCCGTGCTGGCAGCAGAATACACCCAGCAACACCAGGGCTTGTTAACTATTAGTGATATGTTTAATTTCTAGAACATCTAGACCATCTAGAATATCTAGAAAATCTAGAAAAAACCAGTCAAAAAAAATGGAGAAAAAGAAAAAACTCAATATGAAG
>CAMNIA010000027.1 GCA_946540105.1 uncultured Prevotella sp.
CATCGTACTCGTCATCATCCTCCAATTCAGCCTTGCAAGCGTCAATGATGCACTGGGGAATCTTCTTGATGTCGGGGTCAAGACCTACACAGAGAAACGAGCGCTTCTCCTTGATTTGTTGTATCAGTTGTTGACGATTCATGATTTCTTGATAAGTTTAGTAATTGAAATAATGATAAATCTTGAGAGACAAAAGGCAATAATCCACACGAGCGACCACTTCCAGAAAGGATAGTCATGTCCTGTGGCGAAGGAGACAGCAATAATTATAGCCACGTAGTCAGGCCATTGGCTGACAATGCTCTTCCACGTCCATTCTTTCTTTACCTCTTTCCAAAATCCCATAATATGCTTTATTTAAAGTTCTGACTCCTTCATACGTTCTGCATTCTCGGCCACGGTCAAGGCATCAATCATGGGTTGGATATCTCCTCCGAGGAATCCCTGCAGATCGTGGGTGGTATAACCAATTCGATGATCGGTGACACGACCTTGTGGGAAGTTGTAGGTACGAATCTTAGCCGAGCGGTCGCCTGTCGATACCAGTGTCTTGCGGCGTGAAGCAATGTCGTCCATATACTTCTGGTGCTCTTTGTCATATATAAAGGTATAGAGGCGCGAGAGGGCTCGCTCCTTGTTCTTGGGCTGGTCACGAGTTTCAGTACACTCGATGAGAATCTCTTCCGTCTCACCCGTATTAGGGTTCTTCCACATATAGCGCAGACGGACACCCGACTCCACCTTGTTCACATTTTGACCACCGGCACCAGAACTGCGGAACGTGTCCCACTTGATTTCACCTTCGTTGATGTGGACTTCAAACTTGTCGGCTTCGGGTAGTACCGCAACGGTAGCGGCAGAGGTATGCATTCGACCTTGCGTTTCCGTAGCTGGCACACGTTGTACACGGTGGACACCGCTCTCATACTTCAGCGTGCCATAAACATCAGCACCGCTGACGGCAAAGTCTATTTCTTTATATCCTCCTACGGCTCCTTCAGAGACACTGGTAATGGAGAGCTGCCACCCCTTGGAGTCGCAGAAGCTTTTGTACATCTTGAAGAGGTCGCCAGCAAAGAGGCAAGCCTCGTCGCCCCCCGTCCCGGCACGGATTTCCATCTGTACGTTCTTGGCATCTTCCGGATCTTTTGGGATGAGTGCAATCTTTATTTCCTCCTCCAATTTGGGCTGCATCGCTTCGTTTTCCGACAGTTCCTCGCGTGCCATCTCCTTCAGGTCGGGGTCACTCTCATTGGCGAGGATATCCTTCGCCTCGCGTATGCTATTCAGACAGGCGATGTAGCGCTTGCGTGCATCCATTATGTCACCAAGGTCCTTATATTCCTTAGTGAGTTTCACGAAGCGATTTTGGTCGGCTATCACACTTGGGTCGGTAATCAGCGTAGATACCTCCTCGAAACGTGCCTCCAGTCCGTCAAGCTTTTGTAGTATGCTGTTGTTTTCCATTCTTTATTCTTAATCATTGTTTCAAGATATGCCAACCCACGTAATTTGAATCGGTTGACACAAGAGGACTAATAATTGAAGGTTCCAAATTCGCTGTGGATGGTGAGGCTCTTGGGACCTTCTTCTATGTGACCAACCACCTGCGCGTCGATGTTGAACGAGCGTGAGATGGCTATCACCTGTTCTGCTATTTCCGGACGGACATAAATCTCCATTCGATGTCCCATATTGAATACTTGGTACATCTCACTCCAGTCAGTGCCCGAACATTCGTGGATAGCTTTGAACAAGGGTGGCACAGGGAACATATTGTCTTTTACCACGCGGCAGTTGTCCGAGACGAAGTGAAGCACCTTTGTTTGTGCGCCTCCTGTACAATGAACCATACCGTGAATTTCGGGACGCAGCTCGTCGAGCATGCGCTTGATGACTGGGGCGTAGGTGCGGGTGGGAGAGAGCACGAGGCTTCCCATGTTGACGGGTAAACCGTCAACCGCTGACGTTAATTCATAGCGGCCGCTGTAGACGAGGTCATCAGGGACGGCGTGGTCGTAACTCTCAGGGTATTTTTCTGCTAAATACTTAGCAAAGACATCATGGCGCGCCGAGGTTAGACCATTGCTACCCATCCCGCCATTGTACCGATGCTCGTATGTTGCCTGTCCTGTGCTGGAAAGACCCACGATGACATCGCCCGGGCGGATGTTGGCATTGTTGATGACATCACTGCGCTTCATACGGCAAGTGACGGTCGAGTCCACGATAATGGTACGGACGAGGTCACCAACATCAGCCGTCTCTCCGCCAGTCGGCCAAATGCCAATTCCCATGTCACGCAGTTCGCTGAGCAACTCATCAGTACCATTGATGATGGCAGAAATAACCTTACCAGGAACCAGCATTTTATTGCGTCCGATGGTGGAAGAAACGAGGATATTGTCAACGGCTCCCACGCAGAGCAGGTCGTCGGTATTCATGACAATAGCATCCTGTGCAATGCCTTTCCAAACGGAGAGGTCGCCTGTCTCCCGCCAGTACATGTAGGCAAGGCTAGACTTCGTTCCGGCACCATCGGCATGCATGATGTTGCAATATTCAGGGTCGCCGCCTAAGATGTCGGGAATAATCTTGCAGAAGGCCTGTGGGAAGATTCCTTTGTCAATGTTCTTTATAGCGGCATGTACGTCTTCTTTTGCGGCACTAACGCCGCGCTGCATATAGCGGTTGTTCATATTTCCGATGATTTATGTTGCGGGTGAACTGCAATACACACTTGGGGGTTAGAATTTTACTTGTGGAGCTTTTTCAGCACCGGCCTCAGCCTCAAACTTCGACATCTGCGAGAAACCGAACATGCCGGCGAAGATATTCTTGGGGAACGAACGGATGACGACGTTGTACTGCTGAACGGCAGCGTTATACTTGTTGCGAGCCTCGTTGATGCGGTTCTCGGTTCCTTCCAGTTGAACCTGCAAGTCGCGGAAATTCTCGTTAGCTTTCAGGTCAGGATAATTCTCCTGAATGGCAATCAGCCTCCCCAGAGCGCTTCCTAACTCACCCTGTGCCTGCTGGAATTCCTTCAGTTTCTCTGGAGTCATGTTAGTGGGGTCAAGTGTTACCTGTGTAGCTTTGCTACGAGCAGCAACGACATCCTCCAGCGTCTGCTTCTCATGAGCGGCATATCCTTTGACAGTTTCCACCAGATTGGGGATAAGGTCAGCGCGGCGCTGATAAGTAGACTGCACGTTAGCAAGAGCAGTAGAGGCTTCTTCCTGAACGCTGATCATGGAGTTATAACTACTGGCAGCCCAAATGCCGATAATAACGATGGCTGCGATGATACCGATGAGTTTCTTGTTGATTTTCATAATGCTTATATTTTTTTATGTTTGTTTTTTATGAGAATTAAAAAAGCTACTACCAGCGTGAGGTTGCACCACCGCCGCCGAAACTACCTCCGCCAAACGAGCCGCCACTAAAGCCGCCTCCACCACCATGTCCGAAGCCACCGCCGCCGAAGCCTCCAAAGTCGCCGCTACTGATGGTCTGTGCAACATAGAAGGGATTGGGCAACAGGGCAAGTGTTCCCACAGTAGCAACCCAGTGGTATTTGCGATTGAGTCGTAAGAAGAAGATGCACCATCCTAGGAGAAATAACGAGGTCAGCCCCAATGCCGCAGCTATGTCGTCTTCAGCCTCGTCGGCATGACTAGTCAGACTTGACATTTGTGGGAGCTGCTTCTTCTGAAGGGAGGCATAGACGGCTTCTGTGAGGTATATCATACCGCTATCGGGCTTCTCGGCACGCATGGCTGGCACTACGTATTGCTGTTCCAGCCGATGACATTCAGCATCAGTGAGGTCGGCTTCCAGCGAACGACCTGGTGAGATGTTGATGCTATGGTCTTGATACCCAACCACAACCACCAGTCCTCGGTCGCCTCGCCCAACACCGTATTTGTTTCCTACATCCTGTGCAAAGCGGAACGGGTCGTCATTCTCTATGTGATTTACGACTATGACTACCGACTGTATATCCAGTTCTTTCTCAAGGCGTTGTAGTGTTATATTCATGCGGTCTACGGCAGGTTGTGAGAGAACGCTGTCGGGATTAGACACATATTGTGTAGCGTCTTGCAGGTAGGGCATGGGGATGTTGTCGGCATTCCAATAGGTTTCTGTAGACGACTCACTGAGAGTTTGTCGAGGTGTGTTGGCAGGAACTTCGCTGACGGGAAGCGAATATATGCAGCTGCCCATCATCAGAATGACGCCTACTACGAATGTCCATCCCCAGAATCGGCGCCACTTGGCCCAT
Source organism: uncultured Prevotella sp. (assembly GCA_946540105.1). Classification (GTDB taxonomy): domain Bacteria; phylum Bacteroidota; class Bacteroidia; order Bacteroidales; family Bacteroidaceae; genus Prevotella. Next base: position 4,286 of record CAMNIA010000027.1, read on the forward strand.
TCGGGATGGCTTTGCTGATAGGCTTGGAATATCTGACGACGCTTTTGTTGATATTCACGGACCAAGACTTCGTATTTCTTGGAGTACTGCTTCGTCAGATACGATGATGAAAGATTCCACCCTTCTTGGGTGTTCTCCCAGTTGTATGAGTCCTCCAGGGTGCGGATGGATTCATTGTACTGACGGGTGAGCTTATTGACTTGGTCTGTGTAGGTCATTTTCGATGATTATTCCAATAGTAGAATCGCTGGCTACCAATTATTTCTCATGCCAGAACTCCCACGAAGCAAAAGCCTGCAGGAGTAGCATTTCCAGTCCGTTCTTGGTCTGCGCGCCATACTGACTGCCTCGCTTCATGAATAGCGTCTCGTCAGGATTGTATATGAGATCGTAGAGTATGGTGTGCTGGTCCATTGCCTCATAAGGCAGCGGTGGACACACTTCCGTTTTTGGGTACATGCCGACTGGTGTGCAGTTGACAATGACATTATACTCTTTGACAACCTCGGGCGTAATGTTCTCGTACTGTATCGTCCCTGGTCGCTCATAACGACTTACAAAAACCGTCTCCAATCCCAAGTTGCGCAAGCCGAAGTCAATAGCCTTCGAGGCACCGCCTGTGCCCAATATCAGTGCCTTCTTATGCCATTTCTTCTCTAACATAGGCTCGATGCTTTTGGTGAAACCTATAACATCACTGTTGTAGCCTTTAAGTTTTATTTCCTTACCTTCATGCGTTACGCGTATAACGTTGACGGCCCCGATGGCACGAGCTTCGGGAGAAATGTTGTCAAGATACTGCATCACCTTCTCCTTGTAAGGAATCGTGACGTTCAATCCTCGAAGATTGGGGTTGCTGTCCAATACCTCATCGAGTGCTTCAATGGTTGAGATTTCATAATTCTCATAGACGGCATCGATGCCTTCGTCTTGAAACTTCTGGTTGAAGTAACTGATGGAGAAGGAGTGGCTGAGTGGGAAACCTATTAATCCGTACTTGTCCATAGTGGTTGATATTTTTATTTTGTTGCAAAATACATCGTGCAGATGCCAAAGGTAAGCCTCCGAAACCGTACATCGGCAAAACCAGCCTTCTTCAGTATGCTTATCATACGCTCTCCCTGCGGAAAGGCCTCGATGGTTTTTGTCAGATAGTTGTAAGCCGACGCATCTCTGGAGATGATACGTCCATAGACAGGCAGCACCGTATGGCTATAGATATAGAACAGCTGCTTCATGGGAAACGATACTGGTGTGGTGAGTTCCACTACACTCAAGTGTCCTCCAGGTCTTAATACGCGGCACATCTCAGAGAGTCCCTTGTCAAGGTCGTCAAAGTTGCGGATGCCAAAGGCAGCAGTGACAGCATCAAAAGAGGCATCGGGATAGGAGAGGCGCGTGCAGTCTTCTTTCTGGAAGGATATCACTTTGTCCAAATCCTTTTCGGCCACCTTTTTGCGTCCAATCTCCATCATGCCTTCGGATATGTCGATACCAGTCAAACGCTGAGGTTTCAGCATTTCTGCTGCCATGATGGCAAAATCGCCAGTACCTGTAGCAATATCCAGAACCGTTTGTGGCTTGTAAGGCACCAGCTGCTTGATAGCCTGCTTGCGCCACCCCTTGTCAATGTTCCATGAGAGTCGATGATTCAACATGTCATAGTTAGGAGCAATGTTGTTGAACATCTGCTCCACCTGTGCGGTTTTGCCACCTTCGGAATAGGGTTTTATCGACTCTTGTTGGTACATTGTGTGACGGATGGTTGTTATCTGGTCTTAAGATAAGCACTGACATTGCGCTCGATGCGCTGAGCCAGGTTCTCACTCTCGGCAGCCTTTTGGAACTGTTCTCCAGTGATATGCTCATATAATTCGATATAGCGCTCAGAGACACTCTCGGCATATTCGTCGGTAATTTCGGGCATTGTCTGGCCAGGCTCGTTCATGAAGTCGTGCTCGATGAGCCACTGACGCACAAACTCCTTAGAGAGCTGTCGCTGGGGTTCACCTTTTGCCAGCTTCTCCTCGTAGCCGTCGGCATAGAAATAGCGGCTGGAGTCGGGCGTGTGAATCTCGTCAATGAGATAGACTTTACCGTCGCGCTTACCGAACTCGTACTTGGTATCCACAAGGATGAGACCACGCTTGGCAGCAATCTCCTGTCCGCGTGCAAATATCTTGCGTGTGTAGTCTTCCATGATGGCATAGTCTTCAGCTGAGACAATGCCTTGAGCAATGATTTCTTCCTTTGATATGTTCATGTCATGACCTTCATCAGCCTTAGTGGTAGGAGTGATGATAGGTTCAGGGAAGCGCTGATTTTCCTTCATACCATCGGGAAGCTTTACGCCACACAGTTCGCGGCAACCATTCTTGTATTCGCGCCATGCCGATCCGGTGAGGATGCTGCGGATAATCATCTCAACTCTGAAGCCCTCGCACTTTAGACCTACGGTGACCATTGGGTCGGGGGTTGCCAGCTTCCAGTTAGGACAGATGTCGGTCGTGGCATCCAGAAACTTTGCCGCAATCTGATTCAGTACCTGTCCTTTGAAGGGAATGCCTTTTGGTAGCACCACATCAAATGCAGAGATGCGGTCAGTGGCAACCATCACCATCAAATCGTCATTAATGTTATAAACATCGCGTACCTTTCCGTGATACACGCTCTTTTGTCCTTCAAAATTGAAGTCAGTCGTTGTTAATGCTTTCATTTTTATGCAGTTTATCGTTTTGTTCGTAAGCGTTTACAATTCGCGTCACCAGTTTATGACGCACGATGTCTTTCTGTCCCAATTCCACGATGCCTATGCCCTTGATGTCTTTCAAGATGTCTAGAGCTTCCACCAGTCCGCTCTTCTGTGACCGAGGCAAGTCTATTTGGGTCATGTCGCCTGTGATAATCATTTTCGTATTCCATCCCATGCGTGTCAGGAACATTCGCAACTGCTGGGGAGTCGTGTTCTGTGCTTCGTCAAGTATAACCACAGCATCACTCAACGTGCGCCCACGCATGAAAGCCAGCGGCGCAATCTGTATTACGTGGTGCTCCATCATTTCCTGCAGTCGTGCTTGCGGCAACATATCTTCAAGGGCGTCGTACAGCGGTTGCAGGTAGGGGTCAATCTTGTCTTTCATGTCACCAGGCAGAAACCCCAGTTTTTCACCGGCTTCTACGGCAGGTCGGCTCAGAATAATCTTCTTGGCAGTCTTCTCCTTTAACGCCTTGACAGCAAGCGCAATGCTCAGATATGTCTTACCCGTTCCTGCTGGTCCGACGGCAAAAACCATATCACATTCCTGATAGGCATCCAGCAGTCGCTGCTGATTCTCACTACGGGCTTTAATAGCGCGTCCAGACATGGTGTAACACACCACACCGTCGGGAACCTCATCCTTTGTGCGGTGTCCTTTTACTATATCTAGAATGTCTTCCTCCTTCAGGGAGTTAAAGCGTACGACATGCTGACGCATCTTCTCGGCAGCCTCTTCAAAAGCAGCCATTTGCTCTTCGTCACCTAAAATGCGGATGACGTTGTCGCGAGCAACAATGCGCAGCTTGGGATAAAGGGCCCGCATCATTTGCAGATGCTGGTTTCCCGTACCGTAAAATACTACGGGGTCGATATCATCTAATACAAAATGCTTCTCTATCACGTACTTTAATATAAAAATATGGGTGCAAAGTTACGAAAAAACGCGTGAAAAGCAAAAGAAATTTTTGAGATATATCGTGTTAGTGTGGTTTTTTTTGTAATTTTGCACGCAAAAATGAGATATAACGCAAGCAATCAAGGAGAATACGCCCATTATGAAGTCTCACGGGAACAGCCGCTGTTAGCGTTCCTGTTGGATAATGTCAAGTTGTCGAGAACCAAAATCAAGCAAATCTTGCAGGGGCAGGGCATTCATGTCAACGGCAAGACGGTGACACAGTTTGACTTTCCCTTGCAGCCAGGTATGAAAGTGGCTGTGTCGAAGACCAAGCGCAACCAGCAACCCTTTCGTAGTCGCTATGTTAAGATTGTCTACGAAGACCGCTGGCTCGTTGTTGTTGAGAAGCAGCCAGGCATTCTTTCCATGGCGGCAGGTCACTCTTCGCTGAATGTGAAGTCGGTACTCGACGACTATTTCAAGCACTCTCGTCAGAACTGCAGGGCTCACGTTGTTCACCGTTTAGACCGTGACACCAGCGGACTGATGGTTTATGCCAAAGATATGGAAACGGAGCAGATTCTCGAGCGCAACTGGCACCAGATTGTTTACGACCGCCGTTATATTGCCGTACTCTCCGGTGAAATGGAACAAGATGAGGGCACGATAGAAAATTGGCTGAAAGACAACAAGGCGTATATCACCTATTCGTCGCCTGTCGATAATGGAGGAAAGCTCGCCATTACGCATTTTCACACGCTCAGTCGCACCGTCAATCACTCGCTCGTGGAGTTCCGTCTGGAGACAGGTCGTAAGAATCAGATTCGCGTACATGCAGCAGACATGGGACATCCTGTCTGTGGCGATCCGAAATACGGCAATGGCGACAATCCGTTGGGTCGCCTCTGTCTGCACGCTTATGTTCTATGCTTCTACCATCCGTTCAATCGGCAACCGATGGAGTTTCAGACGGTTATACCAGCTTCGTTCAGACAAATATTTAAGTAAAAAAGAAATCACTAACGATGGAGAATTGGACATATTATGCAGCCTTGTTGGCACTGATAATAATAGGAGTAATAGCAGCTAAGAAGATAGCTTCATGCCTCATCAAGAGTGTCATGATTGTTGTGTTGCTGGCTATTGCAGCATATATTTACTATCAATATTTGCGATAGTTTATATCAAGAGAATACCCACAGACACTAAGACGCCGTATATCAACATGTTGCGTGCCGTCTCACCTAAGCAGACGTTCAGTTCGCGCCCATGATTGATGCGCCGCATCTTTTGCCATGTAAGAACATGCATTACCAGATATAACAAGGGTAACAGAAATCCGAGAATGTGACCGTTTATCCAGAAGACCACACCTGCAGTGGCAGCAAAAATGCCATTCACCAGGTATAGCTGTTCGGTCTTTTTTTCGCCAATTTCAACCACAATGGTTTTCTTGCCATCGCGTTTGTCGTTGTCACGGTCTCTGTAATTATTTATGATTAGTAGACAGTCAATTACTGCACCACATGCTATCGATGCGATGAAGACCTGCCAAGTACAGGTGTGTAGTTGGATATAATAAGTAGTGCAAACGGGGACGATGCCGAAGAAAACAAATACCAACACGTCACCCATTCCGATATATGACAGATGAGTTGTGTAAAGAAAACAGAATACCACGCAGGCAATACCCACCAACAACATTTCAGCACCTCCATACCATAACAACGGCAGTCCGACAACACATGCTGCAATCGTAGTCAGCGCGATGGCGTGTTTCATAGCTTGTGTCGTTACCCAGCCTTGTGTGCAAGCCCTGAGAGGACCCAACCGTGTGGCAGTGTCGTCGTTTCCTCGGGCATAGTCAAAGAAGTCGTTGATGAAGTTAGCATCAATCTGCATCACGACAGCAAAAAGCACGCAGAGTGCTGCCGGTATGATTTGAAAGATGCCGTCTCCGTAATACTTTGCATCAGTCCAAGCCAATGCCAGTCCAATCATTACAGGAACAACGGCTCCCGAAAGCGTCTTAGGCCGAGCTGCCAGAAGCCAGGCCTTGGGTGAGTTCTGTCTTACATTTTCTTCCATAGCAACTGCAAAAGTACGAAATAAAATGAAAAGACGTATTGTTTTCTCAAAATTTTTGTGTACTTTTGCAACTGATATGATGACGAACACCCCTTCATTAGACCTTGTCGAGTTTATAGAAACGCAAATCTTGCCTCGATACGCCGAGTTTGACAAAGCACACAACCTGCAGCATGTCCAGAAAGTGATTAACGCTTCGTTATTGTTAGCCCGAAAGATGGGGGCTGACATTAACATGGCATATGCCATTGCAGCCTATCATGACTTGGGTCTTTCGGGGCCTCGTGCCGTACATCACATTACCAGCGGGAAGATTCTCATGCAGGACGCACGCCTTAAGCGTTGGTTCTCTCCAGAACAAATCAGGCTGATGAAAGAAGCCGTAGAGGACCATCGCGCTTCGGCATCGAGGGCGCCTCGTAGCATTTACGGCAAGATAGTAGCGGAAGCCGACCGTGACATGCAACCTGAGACGGTGATTCGCCGTACCATTCAGTTTGGACTTTCCCACTATCCGCAGTTGGACACTGAAGGTCACTGGCAACGTTTCCAGAAACACATGGACGAGAAATACGCTTCGCATGGCTATATCCGTCTGTGGATTCATGGTTCTGAAAATGAGAAACAACTTCAGCAACTGCGCCTGCTCATTGAGCAACCAGAACAGATGCGGCAGGTCTTCGACCGTATCTTCGACGAGGAAAAGACCGGGAAAATTCAAAAATAATGTGAAATAAACAATACATTTATCTCCCATGTCGAAATTTTTGCGTATCTTTGCAGCTTATTAAAACGACGTATCCCCAAAAAACGATGGACCACATAAGAAATTTCTGCATCATAGCTCACATAGACCACGGAAAGTCAACCTTGGCCGACCGCCTTCTGGAGTTTACCAAGACCATCCAGGTGACGGAAGGGCAGATGCTCGACGATATGGATTTGGAGCGTGAGCGCGGCATCACCATCAAGAGTCACGCCATCCAAATGGAATACACCTATCATGGCGAGAAGTATATCCTGAACCTGATAGACACTCCGGGACATGTCGATTTCTCTTATGAGGTAAGCCGTTCCATTGCAGCCTGTGAGGGTGCTCTGCTTGTGGTTGATGCCACGCAGGGCGTTCAGGCTCAAACCATCTCGAATCTGTATATGGCTATTGACAATAACCTGGAGATTATTCCGGTTATCAACAAGATAGATATGCCTTCAGCCATGCCCGACGAGGTGGAAGACGAAATTGTGGAACTCATAGGTTGTGAACCTGAAGACATCATCAGAGCCAGCGGAAAGACTGGCGAGGGTGTCGAGGACATTCTGAATGCTGTTGTCGAACGCATACCACACCCGAAAGGTGACGAGTCGGCACCGCTGCAAGCCCTCATCTTCGACTCCGTCTTCAACTCCTTCCGTGGCATCATAGCTTATTTCAAAATTCTGAATGGCTCCATCCGCCCGGGTGACAAGGTGAAATTCTTTAATACCGGTATGGAGTATGATGCCGACGAGATAGGTGTGCTGAAGATGGACATGATACCTCGGAAGGAGATGCACACCGGTGAGGTAGGGTATATCATTTCCGGTATAAAGAATGCCAAGGAAGTAAAGGTGGGTGACACCATTACGCATGTGGCACGTCCCTGCTCTGCTGCCATTGAAGGGTTTCAGGAGGTGAAGCCTATGGTATTTGCCGGTGTTTATCCCATAGACCCGACGGACTACGAGAATCTGCGTGCCTCTTTGGAGAAGCTGCAACTGAATGACGCCTCGCTGACCTTCGTTCCTGAGACATCGGTGGCATTAGGCTTCGGCTTCCGCTGCGGCTTCCTCGGTTTGCTGCACATGGAGATCGTGCAGGAGCGACTCGACCGCGAGTTCGACATGGACGTTATCACGACGGTTCCCAACGTTACCTATATGTGTTATACCAAGCAAGGTGAGGAGAAAGAAGTGCACAACCCGTCAGGACTGCCCGACCAAACCATGATTGACCGCATAGAGGAACCCTATATCAAGGCAAGTATCATTACCGCTGCCGACTACATTGGTCCCATCATGACGCTGTGTCTCGACAAGCGCGGCGAACTGATTGATCAACAGTATGTCAGCGGCAATCGTGTGGAGCTGCGCTTCATGCTGCCATTGGGCGAAATCGTGATTGACTTCTACGACAAGCTGAAGTCAATATCCAAGGGCTATGCTTCCTTCGACTACCATATAGACTCGTTCCGTCCGTCGAAGTTGGCAAAACTGGATATCCTGCTGAATGGCGAACCGGTTGACGCACTTTCCACGCTGACGCATCAGGACAATGCCGTTACCTTTGGTCGGCGCATGTGCGAAAAGCTGAAGGAACTCATTCCGCGTCAGCAGTTCGACATCGCCATTCAGGCCGCCATCGGTGCAAAGATTATTGCTCGCGAGACGGTGAAGCAAGTGCGTAAGGACGTGACTGCCAAATGCTATGGTGGCGATGTGAGCCGTAAGCGCAAACTGCTGGAGAAACAGAAACGCGGCAAGAAGCGCATGAAACAGATCGGCAATGTGGAGGTGCCGCAGAAAGCCTTCCTTGCCGTACTGAAGCTAGACTAAAGCTATGTTAAATAAAACCTATTACTAGAAACATTTAGAAAAACCATGACGACAATCGGACTGACAACACGTGATGTGGCAAGAGAATTAGCCAGGCGCTACAGTACCATGACTCACGACGAGTTGGATGTGCTGGAGAGCATCCTGGTACCTATGAAGTTTCAGAAGGGAGAAGTAATTCTGAAAGAAGGAGAGGTATGCACGAATATCTATTGGGTAGTGAAGGGACTCATACGCCAGTTCTACATCAAGAACGGAAAGGAACTGACAGAGCACTTGGCTATCGAGAACAGCATCTGCATGAGTATTGAGAGTCTCTTCCGCGAGCAACCTAGCCACATGCAGATACATGCCATAGAACCCACGATAATCTTCGCGCTGCCAAAAGACCGTTTAGAGCGCGAAGCCGTAAGGAATACCAATATCCAGATGCTCTACCGCAAGATATTGGAAGAATCGCTCATTCTTTCTCAGGTCAAAGCTGACATGCTACGCTTTGAGCCTGCTCCTGAGCGCTATGCAAAACTCGTGAAACGCTCGCCGCAACTGGTGCTGCGTGCCCCGTTGGTGTATATTGCCAGCTATTTGCAGATGACCCCCGAGACCCTCAGCCGTGTACGTACGTCGGCACTGCTCGAAGACAAATAACCCCCAGCGTTATAAAACGCCACAGAACGTAAACATATCGGGGAACGCATCTTCCAGTGATGCGGGCTCCCCCCGAAACAGTCCGAAAAGGGCGCTTCCTGAGCCAGACATAGCGGCATAGGTGGCGCCCATCTTATATAGCTGCTGCTTGACGGCGAGCAGCTCCGGATGCAGTGCAAAGACACTCTCCTCGAAGTCGTTCACCAGCTCTTCACGCCATGTCTCAACGGGTTGCATCACCACTTCGCGGCAATTCTTCTTCGGGTAGTGTGGGCGGATACGCGAGAAGGCTTCCTTCGTCGGAACGGGAATGTCAGGACGCACAACGCCTATGTGCCAGCCGCTCAGGTCAAGGCTGATGGGAGTCAGCACTTCGCCGATGCCTTCAGCATAGCAGGGTGCGGAATAGACGAAGAATGCACAGTCGGCACCCAGTTGTGCCGCATAGCTTGCCATCTGTGCTGCACTCAGATTTAACCCGAACAGCGCGTTCAGCACCCTGATCATATAGGCACAGTCACTCGAACCGCCACCCATTCCCGCCTGCGTGGGAATATTTTTCTCCAAGCGCACTCGAACGCGCGGCAGCGTAGGGAAGTCCTGCTTCAGCAAGTCATAGGCGCGCACCACCAAGTTCCGTCTGATGTCGCCTTCTATGGGAATGTTTGTTACCGTCAGGTCGCAGTCCATGTCACTGTGTGCATCCTCGCTCATAGGTACAACCTCCAGCACGTCCTTGATGGGAACGGGATAGAATACCGTCTGCAAGTTGTGGTAGCCGTCAGGCCTTTTCTCCACCACGTTCAGTCCGAGGTTTATTTTTGCTACAGCTGTTGTTGTCATTGTCTTATTTTCTACGTTTCATCTCCAGCGTCTTAGGCAGCTTGCGCCATTTTCCCTTGTGCGGTACTTTAATGGTGCTGCCCGCTCCCTGCTTCAGAATGTATATGGAGTCGTTCTTGCGGGTGAGTGTTGCCGTCAGGTCCTCACTGCCGAAGTCGTTGATGAGTTGGAATTCAGCTTCCTTGTCGTTCAGCACCTTGCAGGTAGGTATGACCCAGCAGAACGAGTTGAGCTTTTTGCCCAGATACCCAGGCACGTCGCCATACAGCTCCTGTCCAGGCACGCGGACGTTCTGGTCGTAAAAGCTGATGTACATATACACCTCATATTCATTATTATAAAGGTACGCGCGAAACGGCAGGTCTTTTTTCTGCGCAAAGGCGCCTGTAGAAAGAAGTGCGGCAATTATCAGTAAAAGCGTTTTTTTCATCTAGCGTAACATTTTGGTTACAAAGTTACTAAATCTAAATCAATAAAAAGAAGCCGAAGTGGAAAATATCTCATAAAATATGCTTTATTTTAGAAAAAATTAAGTAACTTTGCCGCGCAATAATACATGTATTAGTCAAAATGGTTAAAAAATTATTGAAGCCTGATTACATCTTTGAGTCGAGCTGGGAAGTTTGTAATAAAGTAGGAGGAATCTACACCGTCCTCTCCACTCGCGCAAAGACACTGCAGGAAGAGATGAAGGACCACATCATTTTTATCGGTCCCGATTTCTGGAAAGAAAGCGAAAGCCCTTATTTTGCGGAAGACAAAGCGCTTTTTGCCCAATGGCAATGGGAGGCTAAGGAACAAGGACTGCAGGTCCGTGTAGGTCGTTGGACTATCCCTGGCGAGCCTATAGCCGTCTTGGTAGATTTCCATCCCTTCTTTGAGAAGAAGAATGAGATATACACATGGCTGTGGGAGCACTATGGCGTTGACTCGTTGCATGCTTATGGTGACTATGACGAGGCGTCGATGTTCTCCTATGCAGCCGCGTTGGTTGTAGAGAGTTTTTATCACTGGATGACTAATGGCGACTTTATTTCAGAGTCTGCCGCAGGCAAGGTCTCAGGCATGAAGGTTATCTATCATGCCAACGAGTGGATGTGTGGTCTTGGTGCTTTGTACATCAACAACAAGCTGCCACAGATTGGTACCATCTTTACAACACACGCCACCAGCATTGGTCGTTCTATTGCCGGCAACCAGAAACCGCTGTACGACTATCTCTTTGCATATAACGGTGACCAGATGGCTGACGAGCTGAACATGCAGTCGAAGCACTCCATCGAGAAGCGCACAGCCATGTTCGTCGACTGCTTCACTACCGTCAGTGACATCACTGCCAACGAGTGTAAGGAGTTGCTCGACAAGCCCGTTGATGTCGTACTGCCCAACGGTTTTGACAACAGCTTCGTACCGAAGCCCCAGGTCTTTGCGCGCAAGCGCCGCATGGCACGCCGACGCCTGCTGGCAGTTGCTAACGCCCTGTTGGGCGAACAGCTCGATGACGATACGCTCATTGTGTCAACATCGGGTCGCTATGAGTTCCGCAACAAAGGCATCGATGTCTTTGTTGAGTCCATGAACCGCCTGCTGCGCGACAAGGACCTGAAGAAGAAGGTTGTTGCCTTCATCGAGGTGCCGGGTTGGGTAGGGGAGCCCCGTCAGGATTTGAGGGAGCGTCTCGACAGCGGCAAGCAGTTCGACACGCCGCTCGATGTTCCACAGGTGACGCACTGGCTGCACAATATGAGTCACGACAACGTGCTGAGCATGTTGAAATACTTCGATATGCACAACCGCAAGGACGACAAGGTGAAGGTTATCTTCCTGCCTTGCTATCTGGACGGCAAAGACGGCATTGTCGACATGACTTACTATGACATCGTGCTGGGCAATGACCTCTGCGTCTATCCCTCTTACTATGAGCCCTGGGGCTATACACCCTTAGAGGCCATCGCCTTCAAGGTGCCTTGTATCACGACCGACCTGGCAGGCTTTGGCCTGTGGGCTAACAAGGTCTTCGGCCATAATGGCGAGATTGAAGACGGCGTGAAGGTTATTCATCGCACCGATTATAACTACTCCGAGGTGGCCGACAACATCAAGGATACTGTGGCGAAGTTCTCGTCAATGACCCCCAAACAGATTGAGGCTTGCCGCAAGGCTGCCGACGCCCTGTCGAAGAAAGCCCTCTGGAGCGAGTTCATCAAGTACTACCACCAGGCTTACGACATCGCCCTGCGTAAAGCCCAGGCGCGCATGTAACAAGAGAATAAAAAACATTGCAAAATAGTAATATACTAAACAACAATTATGAAGATTAAAGCTGATTATGCAAATGCACCCCAGTGGAAGGAGCTGACCGTAAAGTCGAGTCTTCCCGAGGAACTGAAGTGTTTGGATGAGATTGCCCACAACATGTGGTGGGTATGGAACT
>CAMNIA010000028.1 GCA_946540105.1 uncultured Prevotella sp.
TCGACTCGATTGATCGTTTGAGTCGGCTCAGGAGTTTGAAGATTGATGAAATTTCAATTTTTCTCCTTTTCTTTTGTTTTTTCAGAAATTTCTGACTTTGCCAAGTTTATTGAAGGACCAAAATGATAATCAGGAAAGAACGATAGCGTATTTTTTGCTTTTAAGTATTAACGTACATTAAAACGTGGCGGTTTATAGACGCTTTTTCGGAAATAATTACTATCTTTGCAATTCGAAAGATATCTAAAACAAAATAACATTATGAAGACAAACTATGAGATTCGCTATGCGGCCCACCCTGAGGACGCAAAGAGTTATGACACCAGTCGCATCCGTCGTGACTTCCTTATTGAGAAGGTATTTGCCAAAGACGAGGTGAACATGGTGTACAGTATGTATGACCGTATGGTGGTTGGTGGCGCAATGCCCGTTGACGAGAGTCTGAAACTTGAAGCTATCGACCCTTTGAAGGCTCCTTATTTTACCACGCGTCGTGAGATAGGTGTGTTCAATGTCGGTGGTGCAGGCTGCATCAAGGTTGGTGACGAGACTTTCGAGCTCGACTACAAGGAGGCGCTGTACATTGGACGTGGCGATCGTGATGTGGTATTCATGTCAAAAGACGCAAAGAAGCCAGCGAAGTTCTATTTCAACTCAACAACGGCTCACTGTGCCTATCCCTGTAAGAAGGTGACAAAGCAGAATGCTGTGGTAGCTCACATGGGAGCCCTCGAGACCTCCAATGAGCGCGACATCAACAAGATGATTGTCAACCAGGTGCTGCCGACCTGCCAGTTGCAGATGGGTATGACCGAACTGGCTCCCGGCTCTGTTTGGAACACGATGCCTGCCCATGTGCACAGCCGTCGTATGGAGGCTTATTTCTACTTTGAAGTTCCTGAGGACCAGGCCGTCTGTCACTTCATGGGTGAGGTCGAGGAAACCCGTCACCTGTGGATGAAGGGCGACCAGGCAGTGTTGTCACCCGAATGGAGCATCCACTCCGCAGCAGCTACCCACAACTACACCTTCATCTGGGGTATGGGTGGTGAAAACCTGGATTACGGTGATCAGGACTTCTCGCTCATCACTGACCTGAAGTAAGTCGGAAGTATCGAAATAACTTAGAACAGAAATAACAATAACAAGTATGCAAAATCCATTTTCATTAGAAGGGAAGAACGCCTGGATTACCGGCGCTTCTTACGGTATTGGCTTCAACATTGCAAAGGCTTTTGTTGCAGCAGGTGTTAAAAACATTATCTTCAACGACATCAACGAGGCAGCTCTGCAGCGTGGTCTGGACAATTACAAGGCTGAGGGCATTACCAACGTGAAGGGTTATGTTTGTGACGTGACCGACGAGAATGCCGTGAAGGCTCTTGTGGAGAAAATTCACGCTGAGGTAGGTCAGATTGACATTCTGGTGAACAACGCAGGTATCATCAAGCGCATCCCTATGCACGAGATGAAGCGCCAGGAGTTCCAGCAGGTTATAGATGTAGACCTGGTGGCTCCCTATATTGTCAGCGCTGCTGTTATTCCTGAGATGATGGAGCGCAAAGAAGGTAAGATTATCAACATCTGCTCGATGATGTCAGAGCTGGGTCGCGAGACAGTAAGTGCTTACGCTGCTGCCAAGGGTGGTCTGAAGATGCTGACACGCAACATCTGCTCAGAATACGGTGCGTACAACATCCAGTGCAACGGCATTGGTCCGGGCTACATTGCTACACCGCAGACCGCTCCGCTGCGTGAGCGTCAGCCAGACGGCAGTCGTCATCCGTTTGACAGCTTCATCTGTGCCAAGACACCAGCTGGTCGTTGGCTTGAGCCTTCTGAGTTGGGTGGTCCCGCAGTATTCCTGGCTTCTCACGCCTCAGATGCTGTCAATGGACATATTCTGTATGTTGATGGTGGTATCCTTGCTTATATTGGCAAGCAGCCGCAATAATATACGTGCATCCAAAGCAACAAAAAAGGCTTCCTCGTAAAAGGAAGCCTTTTCTTTTTTATTGACAAAATTACTTGTTGACAGCGTCAGCAAGCTCAGCACCAGCCTTGAACTTAGCAACCTTCTTGGCAGCAATCTTAATCTTCTGCTTGGTAGCGGGGTTGATACCCTCACGAGCGTCCTTCTTAGCAACGGCGAAAGTACCGAAACCTACGAGCTGAACCTTATCACCAGCAACGAGAGCACCCTTAATGGCTGCGATAGTAGCGTCAAGAGCCTTCTTGGCATCAACTTTGGTCAGACCAGCACCTGCTGCAATCTTGTCAATTAATTCTGTCTTGTTCATAATTTTGTAGTTTTAAAAAGTGAATAATAAAAAGATTAATGATAAATTCTGACGCAAATATAGGTGAAAGTATTTAAAAAACAAACAAAATTCCAAAAAAAATAACTTTTTTATTGAAAAAAAGCCTTTCACTCACCATTTTTGTGCCTAAAACAAGATATTTTTCGTAATTTTGCACGCAAATAATAGTTTTTACAAGTAATCAGGAAAGGCCTTGTCTAGGCTAATCCGAAAAGGTGTTATAATACGAAGATGAACAACATACCATACATGACCAAAAATCTGCTTGTCATCAATGTCCTTGCATTTTTGGCAACTTGGGTGCTGGGTCGCAGTGGCATAGACTTGAACGCTATGTTTGGCCTGCATTTTTTTATGGCCAGCGATTTCCATGTCTATCAGTTCTTGACTTATATGTTCCTTCACGGAGGCTTTACACATATTTTATTTAATATGTTCGCGCTCTGGATGTTCGGTTCCGTGATAGAGCGCGTGTGGGGTCCGAAGAAATTCATTTTTTATTACATGGTGTGCGGCGTTGGTGCCGGCATCATGCAAGAAATCGTTCAATATGTGAACTACTCGGTTCAAGGCTTGGCAGCCTACGAGTTTGTAAGTATCGGCGGACAAAGATTGGCTATGGACGTGTTCCTGAATCAATGGATGACCATTGGTGCTTCAGGTGCCGTCTATGGTATTCTTCTTGCCTTTGGCATGATATTTCCCAATGAGCGGTTGTTTATAATTCCCATACCTTTCCCCATCAAGGCCAAGTGGCTTATCATAGGTTATATCTTAATAGAGCTGTTTGCAGCTATGGGACAGAGCGACGGTGTGGCTCACATGGCTCATCTGGGTGGTATGCTGTTTGGATTCTTGCTCATTCGTTACTGGCAGAAGCATCCAGATGGCAGTCAGCGATTTGGTCGTAGCTATGGTCAGGAGTTCTTCGATAATCTGAAACGCAAGTACGATAGCCGCCAACAACGCAGTCGAATGAATGCCGAGTTTACGGGAGGCGGCAACAGGCAAGAAACCCGCAAGGAGACCGATGAGGAGTATAACGCCCGTCAGCGTCAGAGGCAAGAGGAAATTGATGCCATTCTGGATAAGATTCGTAAGAGTGGTTATGACAGTCTGACGAAGGAGGAGAAGAAGAAGTTGTTTGACCAAAGCCACCCGTCGTGATAAAGAAGCTGAAGAAGTTGACGGTACAAATGCTGGTAGGGGCTGATGTCGCCACTATCGTCCTCATGTTGTTGGCGGGCTATAGTGACCGGCTTCATCCTGCAGACCATCCGTTATTGTCAACGCTGGGCATGACATTTCCGGCTTTTGTACTTTGCAACCTGGCATTTCTCTTCGTCTTTTTACTTTTCAAATGGACGCGCGCGTGGATTCCCGTGCTGGGTTTCGTATGTGCTTATTTCCCCATCCGTACCTATATGCCCATACATGCACCGTCAGATATCCCTGAAGGAGCCATCAAGCTCATATCATATAACGTTTGCACCTATGGTGGTAATTTCAAGTATGAGGAAGGCTTTGAAACGGTGCGTGACTATCTGCGTGACGAACAGCCCGACATCGTCTGTCTGCAAGAGGATTGTGATACATGGCGGCGCATCGTCTTTCGCGATTATTCCAAGACGTTTGCGTATAATGACACGATAGTGCTTAATAACTCAGAGGCCTCTTTTAACTGCTTGGGCATTCATACCCGCTTTCCTATTATCCGGCGTGAACGCATAGACTACGAAACAGTCGTTAACAATGGCAGTTGTGCCTGGTGGCTGCAGGTAGGGAAAGACACGCTGATAGTCATCAATAACCACTTTGAGAGTTGTCACCTGAATACCGATGACCGCCGGCAATACCAACAGATTTTGAAAGGCGAGATGGGGCGCGACTCCATACGTACCGAATCCAAACTGCTGATGGTAAAACTGGCTGAGGCCAATGCCAAGCGTTCGTTGCAGATAGACCGTGTGCGGAAGTATGTTGAAGCGCATGCGGGGTATTCGACGATTGTCTGCGGCGACTTTAACGACAACCCAATCTCTTACTCGCACTACGCGATGTCACAGGTGTTGACC
Source organism: uncultured Prevotella sp. (assembly GCA_946540105.1). Lineage (GTDB taxonomy): Bacteria > Bacteroidota > Bacteroidia > Bacteroidales > Bacteroidaceae > Prevotella. The sequence continues at coordinate 4,397 of CAMNIA010000028.1, forward strand.
GATTGTTACGTGGCATCAGGTAGAGGTATCGGTTTGTCATATAATCAGAAAGGTTTTTTCTTTCGTATAGACCATCTCTTCTGCTCGGCAGATATCCAGCCCTATAATTGTAAAATTGACGACAAGATGGATGCCAGCGACCATTATCCACTGGTTTGTTGGCTAAAAATAGGGGATAAAGAATGAAAAAAGTACGAAAATTGCAGATAAATTTCGGTAAATGAAGAAAAATAACTATATTTGCAGGCTAAAAAGCGAAATCATAGAATTAACAAACAATAAATTAAAATGCAAAACAAAGGAATTGTAAAGTTTGTCGCAATCGTTCTGATACTGGTTTGCTGCTTCTATCTTTCCTTTTCGTTTGTGACAAAGCACTACGAGAGTAAGGCTGCCGCCATGAGCGAAGAGGCAGGTCAGGAGTATCTTGACTCTATCATGAACGAGAAAGTGTACTGCGGAATATACACATTCAAGCAGTGCCGCGAGATGGAGATTGGTCTGGGTCTAGACCTGAAGGGTGGTATGAACGTCATCCTTGAGGTGTCAGTGCCCGATGTCATTGATGTTCTGGCAGACCACAAGACAGATGAGGCTTACAGAAAGTCAATGGAGCAGGCCAAGAAGGAAGAGGAGACGAGTCAGGATGACTTTATCTCACTGTTCGTAAAGTATTGGAAGCAGAACGCTAACGGACGCCCCCTGGCTGCCGTCTTTGCCACTCAGCAGATGAAAGGCAAGGTCAGCACCCAGTCCACCGACTCGGAGGTAGAAAATGCCCTGCGTGCTGAAGTTCAGTCGGCTGTGGACAACTCGTTCAATGTGGTCCGTAACCGTATTGACAAGTTTGGTGTAGTACAGCCTAATATCCAGAAGCTGGAAGGTCAGTCCGGTCGTATCATGGTAGAGATGCCTGGTATCAAGGAGCCTGAGCGTGTACGTAAGTTGCTTCAGGGTTCAGCCAATTTGGAGTTCTGGGAGACTTATAATTCACAGGAAATTGTTCCTCTGCTGTCTCAGCTTTCCACGAAGTATGCTGCAGTAACAGCTGGTACAGACACTGGAGCCGCTGTTGTCGCTGACTCTACGGCAACCGAGGCTGCTGATACCGTTGCTGCTGCCACCAATGATTTGGCAGAGAAACTTGCCAAGAACAAGAAAGATGACAAGGCTGCAGAAACCAAGGCCATTGCTGAGGCCAAGAAGCAGAACCCGCTGTTCGGTTTGCAGCTTGTCCAAGGTCAGGGTCTGGCTATCGTTGGTTATGCTATGGCTCGCGACACCGCTGATATCGACAAGGTAATATACTCGGATGTTGCAGCCCAGATGCTTCCCGCAGAGTTGAAGCTTCGTTGGGGTGCCAAACCCGAGGACTTTGGCGGTGAGAACACGCGTGGCGATGTCTTTGCACTCTATGCGCTGAAGATTACCGAGCCCAATGGTCGTGCTCCGTTGGAGGGTGATGTGATTACCTCCGCTAAGGATGATTTTGACCAGATGGGTCATCCCTCAGTTTCTATGCAGATGAATTCCGACGGTGCCCGCCGTTGGAGTCAGATTACGAAGCAGAACATTGGCCGTGCTGTTGCTATCGTACTCGATGATGCCGTTTATTCTGCACCTCGCATCCTGACACAGATTGACGGTGGTAACTCACAGATTACCGGTTCGTTTACCATTGAAGATACTAAGGACTTGGCTAATACGCTGAACTCAGGTAAGATGCCTGCTCCCACACGTATCGTACAGGAAGAGGTGGTAGGTCCTTCTCTCGGTGCTCAGTCTATCAAGCAAGGTGTCATGTCGTTCATTGTAGCCTTCGTGCTGTTGATGGTCTACATGATAATGCTTTATGGCTGGATTCCCGGAATCTTGGCAGATATCGCGCTGTTGTTCAACCTCTTCTTCACACTGGGCATCTTGACCTCGTTCCAGGCTGCGCTGACAATGCCGGGTATCGCAGGTATCGTGCTGACACTGGGTACCGCCGTTGATGCCAACGTGCTTATCTACGAGCGTATCAAGGAAGAGTTGCGTCGCGGCCTTGGCATGAAGGAGGCGCTGAACAAGGGTTATTCGAATGCCTTCTCGGCTATCTTCGACTCAAACGTCACCTCACTGATTACCGGTTTCATCCTGTTGTTCTTCGGTACAGGTCCTGTCAAGGGCTTCGCTACCACTTGGATTATCGGTATCTTCTGCTCATTCTTCACAGCTGTGTTCCTGACCCGTCTGGTTTATGAGAACCGTCTGAAGAAAGACAAGTGGCTCAATCTGACATTTGTAACCGGTTACTCAAAGAACCTGATGCAGAATTCACACTATAACTTCATGGGTAACTACAAGAAGAGCTTCCTCGTATGGGGTGTCTTCGCTATCGTCTTCATCTGCTCGTTCTTCGTTCGCGGTCTGAGTGAAAGCATTGACTTCACCGGTGGACGCAACTATGTGGTGACACTCGATAAAGAAACTCCCGTTGAGCAGGTACGTCAAACACTGGCTGGCGCCTTTGTGAATACCGTTGGCGAGAATGCTGGTCAGGAGGCTAACACCTCTGTGATTGCCCTGGGTACTGACGGTAAGACTATCCGCATCTCGACCAACTGGGACATCGAGTCAAACAATCCCGAGGTTGATGATCAGGCAGAGACCATTCTGTACAACGCACTGAAGAAGGGTGGCTTCGTCAGTCAGGAAAACGTAGAGGCCTTCAAGAACCCTGATGTTCGCATGGGTGGCTCTATTATCAGTTCTGCCAAGGTAGGTCCTGCTGTAGCTAAGGATATTACGTATGGTGCTATCATCTCGGTTATCATTGCCCTGATAGCCATCTTCCTCTATATCCTGCTGCGCTTCCGCAACATAGCTTACTCTACAGGTGCTACCATCGCTTTGGCACTGGATGCATTGGTTGTTATCGGCTTCTATAGTGTTCTGTGGGGTTGGGTACCCATGTCGCTTGAGATTGATCAGGTGTTCATCGGTGCTATCCTGACCGTGATAGGTTACTCCATCAACGACAAGGTGGTTGTGTTCGACCGTATCCGCGAGAACTTCCAGCTTTACGGCAAGCGTGACCGTCAGCAGCTGTTCAATGACTCACTGAACCAGACACTGGCACGTACTATCAACACCTCTGTCACAACGCTGATCGTGTTGCTGTGTATCTTCATCCTTGGTGGTGACTCAATCCGCAGCTTCTCGTTCGCCATGATTCTGGGTGTTGTCTTCGGTACCCTGTCATCACTCTTCATTGCTGCTCCTACGGCCTTCCTCGTGATGGGTCGTACCATCCGCAATGCTGAGGAGGAGGTTGCTTAAGTATAAGGCATCCTTATCTCTCAATAAGGAACGCTTATTATCCATTAAGGGAGGGTTATCAGCCGATAACCCTCCCTTATTGAATTTAGTCCCCCTTGTCGTTTGTCGTACCTTTACTCTTTACTCTTCATATATTCACTAGGTGTTACGCCATACACCTTCTTGAAGAGCGTTGAGAAGTTGGCGGCACTGCCAAAGCCGCAGGCATATACCACCTGCGAGATGCTCATACCGCCCTTGGCCAGCAGTTGGGCGGCCTTGCGCAGTCTGATGCCTCGAATGAAGTCGCTCGGTGTCTGTCCCGTCAGTTCCTTCATCTTGCGGTGCAGGTGTACGCGGCTGATACCCACTGTGTCAGCAATCTCGTCAACGCCCAGCTCGGTATTGTCAATGTTCTTGTTGATAACCATCATGATGCGTTCCAGCAGTTGGTCATCGGGCGACTTTATCTTTACATCATCCACCAATTCCTCCAATTGGTCATTGCGTCCGTACTTCAGTTTCAGCATGCGGTAGCGGCGCAGCAGGTTATTGATAATCTGGCGCAGTACATCCATGTTGAACGGCTTGGGAAGATAGGCGTCGGCATTCGCCTCCAGCCCCTCCAGTCGGTCGGCATTGGCATTCTGTGTAGTCAGCATGATGACAGGGATATGGCTCGTGGCACTATTGTTCTTGATGCGCGAGCAGAGCGCGAATCCGTCCATCACCGGCATCCTTACATCGCTCACCACCAGGTCGGGCAGGGTAGTACCTACGGCAGCCAGTCCCTCACGGCCGTTGGTGCATGCTGTCACATCGAAGTCGCCGCTCAGTTCGCTGACCAGGAAGTCTCTCACGTCTTTGTCGTCTTCCACTACTACGATGCGCTGTCTGTTCTGCTGTTTCAGGTCGACGGTTGTCGGCATGTCAATAGCCTCTTCCTCAATCATGCGGTTCAGGTGGGCCACGGTGGTCTTTTCCAGTTGCAGTTCGTCTATTGACAAGTGTTCGCAGCCAAGCGGCAGCACAATACGGAATTCGCAGCCTGGTCCGTCGGTGTTGTTGTGCACGTCAATGGTTCCGTGGTGCAGTCCGATGATGCGGTTTGTCAGGTCCAAGCCGATGCCCGTACCCGTGTTCAGATTCTCAGCCGTCAGGTTAGCCTGATAGTAGCGTTCGAACACCTTGTCAAGACCCACGCCGGGAATTCCTATACCGGTGTCATGGATGGTGATGACTACCTTCCCTTCTTGCTGTGCAACGCGCAGCGTGATGCTGCCCCCCACGGGAGTATATTTGAACGAGTTGTGTAGCAGGTTAACAATCGCCTTGTCAAAGTTGACACGGTCAATCCATACTGGCAGCAGATGCATGTCGTGCAGGAAGTTGAAGACAATCATCTTCGCCTTCACCTCGTGGGCAAACAACTGGCAAATATTGTCAAGGAAGCCAATGAGGTCGGTCTCGCACATTTGCATCTTCATTTCTCCTTTCTCTAAGCGGTCGATGTCCAGTATCTGATTGCTCAGCCTGAGCAGTCTTTCCACGTTACGCCTCATAATCTCGTAACTATTCTGCCGCTGCGGGTCCTTGTCCTCCTTGATCAGACTTTGCAGTGACGAGACAATCAGCGTCAATGGCGTTTGCACCTCATGGTGCAGATTCATGAAAGTCTGCAGTTTTGCATTGGCGATTTCTTCAGGCGTCATAGTCATAGAAAGTTAGAAGTAATTATTTTTCGAATTACAAAGGTATGACTTTTTTCTGAAATATCCAAATTTTTTACGTAATGTTACATATCCAAAAGTTTATGGTACTTCCGAGAAAGACAATTTCCCTAAATCGTCGTACCTTTGCATCGCAATAAAGAGATATTTGCACTATATCATTCAAGAAAGGATTTGTTTTAGTAGAATCATTAGTAGTTTGTTTTGTTACATGACTAAAAGTCTGTACTATCGGAAAACACACACTAAAGGCTTTACGACTATTTCATTACTCGACTCAGTTAAAAATCGTAAACCTTAGTAAAAGAATTCGGGAGACCGCGTGAGCAGTCTCCCGATTTCATTTTTTATTGTCTTGTTCTATATCATTCTTTGCTTATTCGCTGACCTCCCATGTGTCGTTGGTCTCCAGCAGTTCTGCAAAGTTATGATACTTCTTCTGAGCCTTTACCTCTTCAATCTGCTGACTGACAGCATCATCGTAAGTAGGAGCATCAACATCACGTATCACACCAAGGGCAATGGGGAAACCGTCACCATTACCCATCAGGGCGAGTTTCAGTTGCAAGGTGTTGTCCTCGCAGTGTGCATCGTGCACCAAGACATCATCCAGGGTGTAGCCATCTTTGCCAATCTCCACAATCTTCAGACCAAAGCCCTGCTGAACGAGGCCGAACTCGTTGTTCTCGCCGAAGACAAGCTTTTCGCCATGGCGAACGTAGATGGCATTCTTCTTACGCCCTTCTTTGTTGTACACACTCTCGTGAGTTCCGTCATTGAAGATGACACAGTTCTGCAGAATCTCACAAACAGCAGCACCCTTATGCGCATAGGCAGCTTTCAGAATGTCTATGGTTCCAGCGCTGTCCGTTGCAACGGCGCGGGCAAAGAAATGACCTCGGGCACCAAAGCACAGCTCTGCGGGACGGAAGGGGTCCTCGACAGTGCCGTAAGGACTAGACTTAGAGACGAAGCCACGGGGTGAGGTGGGGCTGTACTGTCCTTTCGTAAGACCATAGATGCGGTTGTTCAGCAGAATCATGTTCAGGTTGATGTTGCGGCGGTTGGCGTGGATAAAGTGGTTTCCGCCAATTGCCAGTCCATCACCGTCGCCCGACACCTGCCAAACCGTAAGATTGGGGTTGGCAACCTTTGCGCCGGTAGCGATGGCAGCAGCGCGACCATGGATGGTATTCATGCCGTAGGTAGCCATATAGTGAGGCAGACGGCTTGAGCATCCGATACCAGAGATAACGGCGATGTCATGAGGAGCTACGCCAATCTCTGCGAGCGCTTTGTGCAGTGATGCCAGAAAGAAATGATCACCACAACCCGGACACCAACGAGGTTGTCCTTTCTTATAATCGTTAGCTGTATAACTCATAGTTGTTCTTTGTCTTTTTAAAACCTTGTTACCCTTTTACTTTTTCAGGATATCCTCGAATGCGTTGACTAACTCTTCTACTACGAAAGGCTGACCTTTGACCTGGTTGAACTGTGCGGGTACGAAGTTGTCGACCTTCATGCGCAGGTAAGCAGCCAGTTGTCCCATGTTCTGTTCAGCCACGACCACCTTCTTGTACTTCTTCAGTACATCGGCAGTGTTCTTGGGCAGCGGGTTCAGATACTTGAACTGAGCCTGAGCCACCTTGTAGCCTTTCTGTCGCAGCTCATCCATAGCCGTATGCAGGTGACCGTAGGTAGAGCCAAAGCCTACGATGAGCAGGTCGGCATCCTCCTTGTCACCAATAACCTCCAAGTCGGGAACTACGATGTTGGCAATCTTCTGCTGGCGCAGACGGGTCATCAGGTCGTGGTTCTCGGGGTTGGTGGAGATAGCACCCGTATTAGAGTCTTTCTCCAGTCCGCCAAGGATATGAGTGAATCCCTCGCGACCTGGTATAGCCCAATAGCGGGTACCGTTCTCGGCACGCATATATGGAGTCCACTTTCCTTTCAGTTCCTCTGGAACATAAGGAGGATTGATAGCATCGAGTTTTGCTATTTCCGGCAGTTTAAAGGCACCCGAGCCGTTAGCGATGTAAGCATCGGTGAGCAGCACAACGGGAGTCATGTGCTCCAGGGCAATCTTACTTGCCTGATAGGCGGCATCGAAACAGTCAGCAGGACTGGTAGCAGCCAGAACAGGCATAGGACTCTCACCGTTGCGTCCGAAGAGCACCTGCAACAGGTCAGTCTGTTCAGACTTAGTAGGCAGACCGGTGGCAGGACCGCCGCGTTGTACGTCGAGCACGACAAGGGGCAGCTCCATGATGACAGCCAGATTCATAACCTCCGACTTCAAGCAGACGCCAGGACCTGATGTCGAGGTAACACCCAAGGCACCGGCAAACGAGGCACCCAGCGCCGAGGCGGCTCCTGATATCTCGTCTTCGCACTGCACGGTGGTTACGCCGAGTGACTTGTGCTTTGCCAACTCGTGCAACACGTCGGTAGCAGGAGTAATGGGGTAGGAACCCAAGTATAGCTTCAGGCCGGCCTTCTCAGCAGCAGCGATAAAGCCATAGGCAGTAGCCTTGTTGCCTGTGATGTCCATATAGCGACCAGGAACCTTATGCTTGGTCTCGATGCGGTAGACATTTGCGGCAGAAGAGTGCGTATTATGTCCGTAGTCATAGCCAGCCTGCACCACCTTGATGTTGTTTTCAGCAATGGCGGGCTTCTTGGCAAACTTTTCCTTCAGGAAGTTGTTGACCAGTGACAAATCGCGGTCGAAGAGCCAGCAGACCAAGCCCAGCGCGAACATGTTGCGACACTTCAGCATAGCCTTATTATCCATGCCACTGTCAGCCAGACAGTCTTTAACCATTGTGGTTAGCGGACACTGAATGACGCGGTCGGGGTCTATGCCCATTTCGCCCAGATAGTCTTCAGTCTGGAATTCAGCCTTCTTCAGGTCGTTAGGTCCGAAGGAGTCGGTATCAATGATGATGGTTGCTCCACTCTTGGCATACCGGTATTGCGTCTTCAGTGCTGCAGCATTCATCGCAACCAGCACATCACACTTATCACCAGGCGTGTAAACCTGTCCGGCACCAATGTGCACTTGGAACCCTGATACACCCGTCAGTGAGCCTTGCGGTGCTCGGATGTCGGCAGGATAGTCAGGAAAAGTTGAGATACTGTTACCTACGGTAGCTGATACCGTAGAGAAGATGTTTCCAGCTAACTGCATACCGTCGCCGGAGTCACCAGAGAACCGCACCACCACTTGGTCTAGTTCTTTAATTTCAATTTCTGCCATAATATATAATAAAATGTACGTACGTGTGCGTGTGTAATATTACATCTTCGTAATGATTCCTATCTGTGAAGACCGCAGGAATTCAATGATGTGCCGAATTTCGGGTCCGTCGGGTACCTGCTCCTCTATCTGGTTGGTGGCATCAAAGACGCTAGTCTTGCCGTGGAACACCAGACGGTAGGCATTGGCAATGTGCTTCAGCGTCTTCTCATCGACACCATGCTGGCGGCCTATGGCGAAGTTGACTCCGCCGTATTGTCCCTCGTTGGTAATAACGATATAGGGTGGAATATCTTTCGAGAAGGTAGTGCCAGCCTGTATCATGGAACCAATGCCAACGCGTGTCTTGGCATTTTCAATGACACTACTGGAGAAGATGACGGCATCCTCAATCAGGCAGTCGCCTGCAATCTTCGTACCATAGCCGAAGACGCAGCGGTTTCCAACCTTGGTGTCATGAGAGATGTGTGCACCCTCCATCAGGAAGTTGTCGTTGCCGATGGCGGTTTGTCCGCCGCTATGTGTGGCACGGTTGATGACTACATTCTCTCTGATAATGTTGTTGTCGCCGATGATGCACTCCGTCTTCTCCCCTCTGAATTCGAAGTCCTGAGGCAGTGCACTGATGACGGAGCCCTGGTGTATCTTGTTGTTGTTACCCATGCGCGTACCATTAAGAATGCTGACGAAGGGGAAGATGATGCAGTTGTCACCAATCACCACATCGTCCTCAATGTACACAAAGGGGAATATCTTACAATTGTTGCCGATTTTCGCCTTGGGCGATATTTCAGCTTTGGGACTTATTTCGCTTGCCATAACTTTTCACTTTTCACTAATCACTAACTTACTTTCCGCCTCCTCCTAAAGCCGTATACAGCGAGACAACGGTCTGCATCTTGTTAAAGTCGTTGTTGACTTTAGAGAGTTTGGCACTCAGCAACTGCGTCTGTGCGGTGAGTACCTCAAGATAACTTGCACCACTGCTCTTGTACAGGGCTTTGGTATCCTCTACGGTTTTGGTGAGCACATCAACGCGCTCGGCTTCTAATTTAGCGTTGGCATCGAAACCGTTGTAGTTGACCAAGGCATTAGAGACCTCGTTGCCAGCCTGCAGAATGGCGTTTTGCCACGTGTTGAAGGCTTGCTCGTATTGTAGTTTCGAAACCTTCAGGTTGGCAGTCAGAGCACCACGCATGAAGATGGGCTGCGTCAGGTTGCCGAACAAGGTGGTGAGCCACTTGCCAGGATTCAGCGCGCCATTGTTGTTGGTAAAGGCAGCACTTCCGCCAATCGTGATGGTGGGATAGAACTTCGAGCGGGCGGTCTGCACATCGTGGAAACAAGCGGCAAGATTCATCTCGGCATTGTGTACGTCGGGTCGGTTCTTCAATAAAGCCACTCCGACACCCGTCGAGAATTCCGAAGGTAGCGACTGCGCTTCAAGCGTAGAACGCGGAATCTGCTGTCCCTGTTGTCCGATGAGTAGTGACAGGGCATTCTCCGTAGCTCTAATCTGGCGGCGGAAGTCGTTAGCTTTTGTCAGTGTGTTGAGATAGGCCGCCTGTGCACTCTGTACGCTGGTAGAGCGCATGCGTCCCAGGTTGTATTGCAGCTGCATCATCTCCCAGGTTTCTTTAGCCATCTTCGCCATCTCTTCCGTTATCTCCAGCTGTTTGTCAAGCATCAGCAGCGTGTAGTAGCTGTTGGCTATGCCGCTGATGACCTGTGCCCGTACCGCCATTTGGTAGTCTTTCATGCCGAGAAGCTTCATCTGTGTTGAGTGCTTCTGTGACAGGATGTTGCCAAAGAGGTCCAGTGTCCAGCTGGCGCTTGCGGGAATGCTGTAAGCCTTGGTGGTTACCGAGGGGTCGGTGTACATGGTACTGATGCTTCCCATAGGTTGTGTCGACCCTATCTGCACGGCAGGCAGGAATGCCAGCTTGGCAGCTTTCAGCATCGTCTCATACATCTGTACCGACAGGGCAGCATTCTGCAGGTTGCTATTCCTCTGCAGACCCTGTTCGATGAGCGCCTGCAGCTGTGGGTCGGTGAAGACGGCGCGCCAAGGCAGGTTGCCAAACGAGGCAGTATCCTGTACAGCCAGCGTGTCGAGGTCGGAGACAGCGTCGCGAATCAGTCCGCGTGTCTCTACGTTGTCAGGGCGCTCGTATTTGTTATACAAGCCGCAGCTGCCCAGAAGCAGCGTTGCGGCAGTTATTATCATGATTTTCTTCATTGTCATAAGCATTTACAGTTCTACTTATTACTGACTTCTGTCGGATTACTCTTCCAATTTGTAGTCAATAGGTCGACGGGCGTACTGTGCTATCTCAGAGGCTACATCAGTATTCTCGTCGTCATCTTCAAACCTCATGGGTGAGAGGCGCTCCTGGAGATTCTGGAAAATGACAAACAGACCGGGTACGATGAGTACCTGCAGGAATGTTCCGATGAGCATACCTCCAACAGCGGCAGCACCGAGCGTCTGGTTACCGTTTTTACCTACACCAGAAGCGAACATCATCGGCAACAGACCGATAACCATAGCCAGAGATGTCATCAAGATAGGACGCAGACGTGCGGCGGCACCCAGTACAGCCGACCATGCGATAGCCATACCCGTCTGACGGCGCTCCAATGCGAACTGCACTATTAGGATGGCGTTCTTTGCCAGCAGACCAATCAGCATAATCAGTGAAATCTGCATGTAGATGTCGTTAGAGTGACCAAACAGCATGGTGAACAGGAAGCATCCAGCCAGACCGAAGGGTACTGAGAGTACAACAGCCAGAGGCAAGATGTATGACTCGTACTGTGCCGACAGGATGAGGTAGATGAAGATGAAGCAGAGCACGAAGATGACTGCTGTCGTGTTTGAAGCCTTTGCTTCCTCACGTGTCAGACCCGAATACTCGTAGGTATAACCTTGTGGCAGCATATCAGCCGCAACCTCTTGAGCTGCTTTGATGGCTTCACCCGTCGAGTATCCGTTTGCCACTGTAGCCGTTACGTTGATGGAGGTGAACAGGTTGAAACGGTTGATGTTCGACGGACCATAGACACGCTCCATGCGACAGAACTCCTGAACGGGCGACATGCCGCCTGGCGTGCGCACGTAGATGCTATTCAGCGACTCGGGAGTCATACGGGTTTCAGGCGAGCCCTGAATCATGACTCGGTAGAGTTTACCGTAGGCATTGAAGTTCGAAGCGTAGAGTCCGCCGTAATATCCCTGCAGCGTAGTCAGTACGGTGTTAGGTGAGATGCCCGACTTCTTACACTTAGCCACATCAACATACAGCATGTACTGTGGATAGTTCGGGTTATAAGAAGTCTGTGCCGTCTGGAACTCAGGACGCTTGTTAAGTTCAGCCAGATAGTCCTTCACAATGCCGAAGAACTTGTCGAGCGAACCACCGGTACGGTCCTGCATCACGATAGACACACCCGAGTTGGCAGAGAAGCCAGGAATCATGGGCGGTGCAAAAGCCAGAATCTGGGCATCCTTGATATGAGCTGTCTTGATATAAATCTGAGCCAACACACCATTGGCTTCGTATGGATTGATGAAGAAACGGTAGATGCCGTCACCCTGCCACAATCCGCTCAGCTTCCAGAAGAATCCTTTCTGGCGCTCAGAGAACGGCTTCAGCTTGATGATGAAGGTAGCCTGGTCAGAACCCGAACCCGCAATGAAGTTGTATCCCTGAATCTGCTCACGGCTCTGGATGGCTGGGTCGGCTGCCAAGATAGAGTCAA
>CAMNIA010000029.1 GCA_946540105.1 uncultured Prevotella sp.
GCACTACGTTCGGGACGTAGGGGTCGGGCGTTCGAGTCGCCTCATCCCGACAAAACAATGGCAAGTGAAGGTTTCACTTGCCATTATTGTTTAGGGTGTTTTCTAACTTTTTAAAAACTAAGAGCAATCACATAGCGCATACCCCACTTTGGACTGGTTGGCAGTCCATTATAACTGAGTCGACGCACATACTCTACATGCCATATCTTAAAGATGTTATGAATGCCAAGCACCAGCTCTGCGTAGGGTTTGTTTTTGTCCATCACGTAGCTGCCTTCAGGGAAGTACATCAATCGGTGATTGCCACTGTTCTGTTCAAGATAAGGGTTATTCTTATCTGTCAGCGTTCCCCAAAGCATGCGCACACCCACGTATTCGCGCCAGTGGAGTTTCTTTATCAGCGGCAGGCGGTTAAATATTTTGCCATTCAGGTCCCATGACACCATAAGTGAAGCAAAGCGGTCATTGAGGAACTCCATCGTATTTATAAGGTTGAATGTTTCTGGGGCAATGATATATGACTGATTCGCGGCAGGATGGATAAGCAGCGGATAAGGCACTTGGTTCCACTGGATACCACCTTTTACGCTGACATCAAGCTTTCCCCAGCTGCTCAGCCAGAAACGCTTATAGATACTTAATTCCGTATAATTGTAATTATACTTGCCCCCTAAGATACCATCAAAGCCCATGGTATGAGAAACGCTAAATACAGGAGCATCAAGATTGATGACACGACGGCGCAACTTATTGTTGATATAGGTTTCACCTGGTGCATAGCGCAGCTTTCCTGTCACTTCTGTAGTACGTAAGAAATCGCCATTACCCGTTTTATGGAACACGGTAGGCTTAGGTTTATCGAGTGTCCGGAAGGTCATAGCCCCACAACTCTCGTTTTCTTCAATCTTGCCAGTGACGGTTAGCTTCAGTCCCCAGTCAGTCTCATAGTCAAAGGTAACCTGCTGCCGATTGTAGAGCATCATTTTGTTGGTTTCAGCCCACTTTAAAGCCAGCATAAAGTTATCCTTATCCGTATCCAGGAATCGATCACCGGGCGAACAGACATCCTTTGAAGACTGTATGGTCATCGTGCGCCGAGGAAACTCATGAGGCAGGTACTTTTTAGGGTTAAGAGAATACGTAAACTCCACGCTGTAATAGTCTTTTTTTGAACCCCATCCGTGACCATAATAGCCTGAGAGGAAAAAGTGTTTCGACAGATTTGCAGTAGTCTTTGCCGAAAGTCGCGAGCGCCATCCATCAACATAGTTGTTGGTGAGAATCGTATTGACGGGGCAGATGTCTATATAGTTGGGGGTACTTGTCTCTATCGAGTTTTCGAAGAGTGCCTTAAGTCCGAAAATGACGTATTTCATGCCTTTGGCATTCTCGATGCGGTGTATGAAGTTGTCCATCGAACTCTCACTTTTGGTCAGCTCCACTTGTCGGTAACGTCTCCAGAAGTCCTCATCACGCATTTGTGCATCGGCTTCTGTCACCTCTTTGCGGATTCCCCTGAACAGTTTGGGAGGTATGGGGTCGAAGGCATATTCGCTCAGTCGTGTAGTACGAGTGACATTGACAGAACGGATGAAACTCACAAACTCCAAATCGCAACTCATATCATCTTTGGTGAGCACCCATTGTCCATTGAACAACTGCTCATAGTCCTGCAGAATTTTGACATTTTTCACGAAATTGACGTTACTTTGTTGGGGTATGGTCATTTCGCAACGGCGGATATGCAGCGAGGAGTCTTTTAATATATAGAGGTCACCACGAAATCCCATGTCGTTCTGGTTGTTGGGCATAAAATGCACATGGATACACGAATCGGGAATCCTTATCAAACCTTCTTCTTTTTTCTCTTCGATTGCCAGCGTATCCTCTATGTAATACCGGTAGAAGCCAATACCTTCCTCAGATATCGGGGAGATGAATGGATACTGGAGCAATCTGATATGGTCTTGGTAGATGTCAATATCTGTAAATACGTCCTTGACCACAGTATTGACAATATCACCCGTCTGAAACAGGTGATTCACACCTGTGCTTGTTTGACCAGTGACAATCGTCTTCTCTGAGCGTGGTTGGCGCCGAAAGAGTTTCTGCGAAACAGTTTCGTCAACACTGAGGGGCAGAATCATCTTACCGGTAACATTGCTTGTTTCTACCTGCTCGACCAGCCAGGGGTGCTTCTTAAAGGGACCCTGTTCCAGTTGTTCAGGCTTTATGTCATTAAGCGAGAGTGTTATCTTCTCGTATTTGTTATACTGGTAGTAATCGTTTGTTCCTAAATCAGTCTTTTTCTTTGCTGCCACTACACGTCGCATCAGTTCTACTGCAGGATTGTCCTTGCGTCTGTACTTGCCACGTTTGGATTTGACAGTAACTTCAGACAACTGTTTGTTATCGGGCTTCAGCTTGATTTTTTGTTGCGATTTTGTTTTGGAGGTGACAGGTATGATGCGTGACTTATAGCCTACAGCACTGAAAGTGATGTTCCACCCTTCTTTTCGTGCAATCTTATATCTACCATTGATATCAGATACTGTTGCAAGATTGTGTCCTTTGTAGACCACACTGGCAAAGGGGATGCTATCACCAGTTTCTGCATCAATGATGATACCATGAATTTGCTGTGCACTGGTTTTGGCAGCCAATACACAAACAACAAAAAGGAAGATGTATTTCAGTCTTTCAATCATTTAAAATCATATTCTACGTATTCCTCCCCTCGCCCATTCATGCGAAGTGTGCAGAAAGCTTTTGTCTTAGCATTGATGGTGAGGACAAAAGAAGAAAACAGCTGACGCTTCTTCTTGCCTTTCGGAGTAATGGTAATTGTTGTTCTGTTTCCCTTGTTCGTGACCGATAGTTCTTCGTTCTGAGGAATGGGCTGGTCATTGATGACCGCTGTCAACACGGAATGGAAGGTTGCAAACTGTGCATTTTTCCGACTGTCTGTTGTATGCTTCTTGCCTCCTAAGGTCATGGTGAACTTAGTACCATCCATGATGAGTTGCTCCTTATCTTGGTTTGTCATTATACTGATATACTCTGGCTTGCGTATAGTCATCGTGCCTGTTGTGACGGCATCTTTTGCTATTGCGGCGCGATGTTGGGTACGTGTCACCGTTTGTGCCGCTGCATGACTGAATATAAAAGTACAGATAATAATGAATATACCCGTCAGGTTTCTTGTTTTCATCGTTTTCATTGTCTGTAATTGTATTTTTAAGTGTAAAGACCTCCATTGATTGATATAACCTCGCCTGTGATGTAACCTGCATTCTGTGAAACGAGAAATGCCACAAGGTCAGCAACCTCCTCAGGTGTACCGAAACGCTGGGCGGGGATGGTCTTCTTGAGTGCAGCCTCATCCAGACCTTCGGTCATGTCGGTTTTTATAAAACCTGGTGCAACGGCATTCACTGTGATACCGCGACGGGCTGTCTCTTGTGCTAGCGCCTTCGTGGCGGCAATGACTCCTCCTTTGGCTGCCGAATAGTTGGTCTGACCAGGCAGACCCTTCAGTCCGCTGACGCTTGCCATTGTCACTATACGTCCGAACTTATGCAACTGCATAGCAGGCAACAGCGGCTGAGTAACATTGAAAAAGCCTGATAAGGTGATATCTAACACGCTGTGCCAGTCATCTTCCGGCATCAGCGCCATCACATTGTCACGTCGTATGCCTGCATTGTTCACTACCACTTCGATATATTCCCCATCATGTCGTTGTTGCCAACCTTCTAATGCCTGGCGCGTTTGCTGACTGTTGCGCACATCGAATGGCAGCAATTCTCCCTGACCGCCTATGAGTTCTAACGTTCGCTGGGCTTCTGCCTTGTTGCTGGCATAATTGATTAACATGTTATAACCCTCTTGGGCCAGTCTTACACAAATGGCTCTTCCGATGCCTCGGCTACCACCCGTTACTAATGCGTATTTCATATTAACTATTTGAGGATTTAATTTTGTTGTTGAT
Organism: uncultured Prevotella sp.; assembly: GCA_946540105.1. Classification (GTDB taxonomy): domain Bacteria; phylum Bacteroidota; class Bacteroidia; order Bacteroidales; family Bacteroidaceae; genus Prevotella. The sequence continues at coordinate 3,992 of CAMNIA010000029.1, forward strand.
TTCTATTATCTATCGCAGCCAGTGTGTTAAATGCGGTTTTTGTCACGCCCTCTAATCCGTGCAGCACCAAGCTCTGACCTGTCAGGAAGAGATTGGAGATGGGTGTCTTTGGCGACAACATGGTTAAAAGCGGATTACGGCAGTCTTTTCTGACACCGAAGACCGTGCCACTGGGCGACAGCGTGTAGTCGCGCCAAGTGAGCGGCGTACTGACATATCGTTTCTCTACCATCGCTGCCAATCCTGGAATGACGCGTTCCGCCAGTCGGATGCATTCGTCTGCTATCCGTTCTTTCTGCAATTCGTAGATTTGACCTCGACGACCTACATTCGTGTTTGACCAATGCTCCCACGACTCCCATGACATAGGTGTCAGCAGGTCTATCTGCCGCACATAAGCAGTGCCGTCCTCTGGCACGCGAGCACTCACCATGATTCCGCCTACTCCGCCGACATCCTCATGGAACGTCCATACATTAGCCTTTCTATATACGTATTTGTTATGGTTAAAATAAGGTAACACGTTAGGAGTCAGCACCAAGGACACAGTAAACATGCCAAACGTGTTTTCCAGTGCATTGATGCGTCGGTGGAACAATCGTTTTAACAGACTGGAATCCTTAAGCCAACTGAAGGTCAACTGCGGATGTACATCGCTTATAAACAGTCGGCCTTCGAAAATCTTACCGTTGAGACAGTGCGCCGCCACTATCTTGTTGCCTTCGTCTTCCAAGCGCTTGACTTCCGTCTTGCAGTAGAGCTCCCCGCCGGCAGCCTTGATGTCATCAACCAGTGAGTTGACTATCATATTGCCACTGCCTCTGAGCCGCCAACTACTTTGAACATAGCTACTCAAACCGTGAACCAGACTAAACAGTGGCAGTGTCTCACGCTTCAGTTCCATCCTCATAGCTGCTGCCGAAATGACATTGACAAGCAAGGGGTCGCGAAAGTGTGATGTCAGATAGTCGTAAGCATTGACCTGGCAACTATCTTCCATTGAGGGCAAATGACGCAATAAGTCGGCAAACTCATGCAACGCTTTGTGTTCCTGTGGGAAATATCCACTCAACGTGTCGGCAAACCGGTCGAAGCCCTCAGCTAAAGGGAATGTCTGTCTGCCTATCGTAACCTGATCGAAACCTTCTGGGTCAAGTCGATGCCAGGGCAGTTTCAACAGACCTAGTGTCTCGAAAGCTTCGTGCAGGGGCTGGCCTTCTGCCAAACCGCCTACGTAATGCAGTCCTGTGTCAAATTCAAATTCGCCCCGACGATAGCTCTGCAGGCAACCGCCGGCCTGTTGCTGCCGTTCCAACACTACGACGCTTCGACCACTGCGTGCTAACTGGCGTGCACAAATCAGGCCTCCAAGACCACTGCCTATAACTACGACATCATATCTCATTGGCTTTTACGTTTGAGCCACCGATAGACGGCTGGTTGAACAACGTATGAGAGAATGATGGCAGATAGGAGCCCAACCAACGTTGAGAAGCCGACGCTACGTATCGCTGGGTGCACGGCAAGCAACATGCTGCCTACAGTGACTAGTAGTGCAACGGCCGAAAGCAGAATGGCTGTTTTATGATAATGCAAGTTGCCATATAGCAGACCATTCATCACAAAGATGCTATAATCTACACCAATGCCGAAGATGAAGGTTGAGATGATGATATTAATGAGGTTGAACTGCTGAGCAAAGATATTCATCGCTCCTAAAACGATAATCCAACTGAGCAGAATAGGCATGAAACCTAACAACGAGTATCTCAAGTTATACCTAAACGACAACCACAACACCAACAGCACGAAAACCATCGAGAGCCATTGCAGATGGTCGAAGTCGCGACTCATCTGCATCAGTGTGTCTGTTGTATAGTAATAGGTATCCAACACCATCAGTTTGGCATTGCTGCTGATGGCATCACAAATGCGAATATAGTCACTGTCGGCACTGCGTACATCATCGTTCTCACAACGCACCGAGGTAAAACAGAGCCACGTGCCGTCGTATGACTGCTCCATCAGTGTCGAAAGGAAACCTGCTGGCACGATGTCGGCTTTATACAGCGCATCAGGTTCATAAGTGGCAGTGGCGGCCGCAAAGAAGGGGGCGAAGGCTTCGGCACGCAACCCTGCCGATGGGGCAGTCTCGCTGATAAGTCTTCTGACGGTAGCCAGTCGGTCGGCATTCCAGTAGTTATGCCAGGCATCAATGCGCTCCTGCTGCCTGCGAAGCGGCACTAGCAACTGGTTGGTCGGACTGTAGCTCTTCACCAAGCCCAGACGCTGCAGTGAGTCTAGTTTCTGCCGTAGCAGGTCGAAGCTTTCAAGAGCTTCTTCCATTGTGCTTCCCTGGCTTGCAAAATATTTGGTCTTATCTGCCGTATAAGTCTTTTCGCGAAGCAAATCCTCTGAATGTTTTACCATCGGAGCATCATACCCCAGATTGTGCATGTCGGCATCGAAATGTGTTCCACCGACAATGTAGGCACCTACTCCTATTGCTGTCAGAACGAGAATGACAACTATCAGCAGTTTCTTACGGTCAAAGGGATAGGTGTTGATACGGTCAATTATACTGGGTATGCGGCATTCTGTGGGGGACAGCATTTGAGGCAGCCAGATTAGCGAAAACAACGTAGTACCCAAAATGGCGAAAGAGGCAAAAAGACCGAAATCGCGCAACAGGTCTGTTTGAATAAACAAAAGACCGGCAAACGAGCCAATGGTTGTTATACATCCCAGAAGGACGGGCTTTACTTGGTCGCGCAGCAACTGTTCGCCATCTCCTACATATTGATGGTGCGTCAAGACGTGTAGCACATAACTCAGCGCTACCCCAAGCACCACACCGCCAATGCCCAAAGCTAACAGCGAGAATGTCCCTTTCAGCCAGTACATCATGGTCAGGCTGAACAGCGTTCCGAAAGCTACAGGCAACAGCAAGAGCAGTATCGTATCCCAGCGCCGAAAACAATACAACAGGAACACCAATACCAACACCAGTGCACCTGCAATCGTTGTTGTCAGGTCATGCTTTATCTGGGTAGAGTTGTAGAAACCGCTTGCTGGAGTACCATGATAGCTTATCTCCACATCTGGATGGGTCACGGCAAACGACTCAATAAGTGTGTTCATCTGCTCAAACAAGGCAGAACCTTGACCTGTATTAGTGGAGGAGTAGCGAGGGGTGATGAACGCTATGCACACCGTTGAGTCTGGCACGAAGAAGTGATTGTCAATCGTCGTATAGCTACCACCGCCACCATTTATCATTGGCGCTATTTGGGTACCCAGTACATCGCGCATTCCCATCGGGTCCGACTGGATTAGCTCCGGAAACATACTCCCGAACGCGCCGTTAAGGTCTTCACGGTTCTTCTGCATCTGCCGCATAAAGTGCTCGCGGGTCAGCAACGTGTCTATGGCGGCATAAGCCGAAGTGTCTACGTAGGCTGCCAGATGCGCTGTCAGGTAGTCCACTCCATCTATCATCAAGTCCTCCGGCAACTGATAGAAGACATCACCTATAGTATGACTCAGTGAGTCACGAGTCATCAGCGAATCAACGAAAGCATCACAGGTCTCGGCAAGTTCTGTGTAAACAGGCTCCTCGCCTTTCGAAGCGGTGTTGCGCTTTGAACTGAACAACAAGAATGTTTTATCCTTGATTTTCAGGTCGGCAAAAGCCAGCTTTGTTGAGCCATCGGCATTTTTCGAAGAAGGCATCAACTGGTTGATGTCTTCCTCCAAATGAATCTGGGCTGAAAAATAGCCGAAGACTATAAAGAGTAACGTCATCGATAGCCAGCAAACGAGGCGATGCTGATGGAAATAGCGGTATATTTTTACAAACAGTTCCGTCATTGCATGAATATTTTTAGGCGTGCCGAAGCTATCTCCTCACCGTCAACACTGACTAATCCGTCAACCATTGTCACATTGCCGAAGGTGAGGCCAAACGCGATATGCGTATGGACGCAATCACCTGCCTTCGGACGCTGATGACACTCGAAATGCTTTACCTCTCCTATCAGACCAATGCGGGGCTCACCGCTTACCGATGACTGGTAGCCTGCCAGCGCAGCAGCCGATTGAGCGATATGCTCTATCAACCCCGTTTCGGCCAAAGTGCCGTCAGGCAGCATAAACAGATTGTCGGCACGGACATACAACACCGTCTGAGCTACATTCTCTGTTGTAGTCTCAAACTCATCCACCATCAGCATCGGATAACGCTGCGGTATCAGACGTTCTATGTCCTTGCCTTTCTGTTTCATCTCTTAGATGCGCTCCTCAATGTAGTCGTACAGATTTCCAAAGGTCTGTATCTTCTTCAGGTCCTCAACAGGAATTGTAATCTTATAGGTCATCTGCACCAAGGCGATGAGGTCCACCAGATTGATACTGTCCAGATTAAGCGTGTCCTTCAGATTAGCATCTGGGGTAAACGCATCCTTTTCTACTTCAAACTCTTCTTCCAGCAGGCTGTTCACCTGTTCAATAATTTCTTGTCTTGTCATAATTGTTGTTTATAAATTTTTGATGATTAATGTCGAATTAGTACCGCCGAAACCGAATGAATTGCTCAAGAACATGTCAAAATGCTGATGACGCGTCTCGGGAATGACATTGATGCGGCTGGTTACCTCGTCGGGATTCTCAAAGTTCAACGAACCGCCAATAAAGTCGTGCTTCATCATCAGCATCGAATAGATAATTTCCGATGCTCCGGCCATCCACATCTCGTGACCCGTTTGACTCTTGGTTGATGTTACCGGAACTCGGTAGTCACCAAACACCTGAGCTATGGCTTCTGCCTCGCGGCTGTCACCGATGGGAGTCGAAGTGGCATGCGCATTTACATACCCGATTTCCTTGGGGCTGACACCAGCACTCTCCAGGCTGCGCAGCAACGAACGGGCAGGTCCCTCAACATTGGGCGTGGAGATATGGTCACCATTGCCCGAGAAGCCCCAACCTAATATTTCGGCAAGGATGGGCGCACCGCGACGCACCGCATGCTCATAGCTCTCTATAACCAGCGTGGCAGCACCGCCGCTCGGCACCAGACCGTCGCGGTCGCGGTCAAAGGGGCGACTGGCTTTTGTGGGGTCATCGATGCGTGTCGAGAATGTCTGCAACGCATCAAACGAGGCGATGCCATACATGTTATTCTCTTCTGCACCACCACATACGATGCAGTCTTGCAGACCATTCTTGATGAGCAGGAACCCTAATCCTAATGACTGAGAACCACTGGCACAGGCTGCAGAGGCGGTGAGGTTGATTCCTTTCAGATGAAACAGCGTGGCGAGGTTCATCGTGACTGTTGAGTTCATTGACTGGAAAATGGCACCTGAGCCACAAGCTGCCGTCGAACCTGCCTGGCGGAACTTATCCATAGCTACCATGGTGGACTCTGCAACAGAGTCATTGCCATATATAACTCCAACCTCATGGGCGTCTATATAGTCTTGTGTCAGTCGCGCTTGCTCCAAAGCCTGTACCGTAGCCATATAGGCATACTGTGCCTCTTCGGGCATCATCTGGCGCACGTTACGACTCAACACTTTCTTTAGGTCCACATGCGGCACATCAGCACAAATCGGTGAGCGGAAACCCGCGTCCTTACGTTCCTGACTGAACACAATACCGCTACGGCCATCGTACAGCGACTTGCAAACTTCGTCAAGCGTGGTACCAATACAGCTCCAGATGCCCATACCGGTTATTACTACTCTTTTTTCCATCTTTTTTATATTCTATTATCTGTTATCTGTTTCTTATAGCATCTCCTGCGTTTCACATATTCCGGCTTCAGCGGTGTCCACTGCGACAGCTCACGCACGTTGTCTTCCAACTGGGGACCTGTCTCAGCCCACTTGATGCCTAACCTATTATAAATAGGTATCAAGTCATCGAAGAACAACGCGTTTACCCCCAGTCCCTGATAGTCGGGACGAACCGCCACAAGCAGCATCTCAGCACAGTCTTCATGTTTCAGCTTGAGCGCTGTCAGCAGGTGAAACCAACCGGTGGGCAACAAGCGTCCGTGTGCACGCTGTAAGGCTTTGGTCAGACTACCAATGGTGACGGCAGCGCCGACCACCTCCTGTCGGTCGTTCATAACGATAGGCATCATACGCTTGTCTATCAGCGGCAGATAGTGGTCCAGATACGATTTAATCTGACCATCAGACAGCGCAGCAAAGCCGAAAATGTGTTGGTACGACTCGTTGAACAGGTGCATCGCCTGCTCCGCAACGGCTCGTGTAGCCACTCCCCGCTCTCCTAACTTCACCACACGCAGACCTATCTGCTCACGGGCATACTGTGCCGTACGATGATAACGCGCAGGCACCTCACGGGGTATCTGTACGCGTATCTGCAACCAGTCAACGGCTTTCTCCATCCCCAGTGACTCCAAATGACGGGGGTAGTAGTCGGGGTTCCAAATCGTATTCATCGTGCCCGGCAGGTTGAAATCTGCGACAAGCATACCCTCCTTGTCAAAGTCTGTGGCACCCATCGGACCTTCTATGGCATCCATTCCATATCCACGACCCCAAGACACCACGGCACTGAGCAACGCGCGGCTCACCTCTTCATCATCGGTAAACTCTATCATGCCGAAACGCACTGTATGCTCATGCCACGTCTCATTGGCACGACGGTTGATGATTCCCACTATGCGCCCCACAACCTCTTCACCACGGTAAGCTACGAAAGGCTGTATGTCAGAAAACTCTAAACTGGGGTTATGACGGCGGTCGAACATATGCCGAATGTCGCTTTCCAGATCTGGGACATACTGCTTCACACCCTTGTACAATCGGCGGGGCAGACGTACAAAAGCGTCCATTTCCCGACGGGATGTCACTTTACGCACTTCTACCTTCATTGTCCCATAGTGATTTTATTCCTATACGCCAAGGGGGTCATACCCGCTTCCTCACGGAAATACTGACCGAAAAATGACGAGTTAGGGAATCCTAACTTATGCGAAATCTCCTTCACACTCAGACTCGTATTGCGCAACTGTTCGTAGATATCATCCATCACTCGCTCCGTTATCCATCGCGAAGGCGACTTGCCACTGACGTGTTTACAGACTGTCGAGAGATATTTCGGTGTAATGTGCAACACTGAGGCATAATAACTCACTGGCTGACGCTTGTTATGCTCCTTGCTGAGCTGTGTGAGAAAACGGTCGAAGATATAGCGTTCACCATGTGGAGAGACAACACCCAGACTCACGTTGCTACCTATTTGGCGAACTAACGCTTCGCAAACCATTAGGAACAAGGTGCGCAGAAATGAAAAAACAATGTCAGGAAACATATGAATCGGGGGTTCCATACCGCCACAGCTGAAGACAGCCTCGGCATAGCCCTGTACACCGTTAATCCACGTTCCACCGTCTATGACATATGTCTCGTTGAGAAACATCGCACGGTTCCAAATGTCTATCTGGGGACCCAACACTCTATGCAACACCTTGTCGGACACCAACAGTATGCTGACTTTCACATCGGTACTCACCATCATGGGCTTCAGCAACTTGTTGGTCGGGAAAAGCAACACCTGACCGTCGTGTGCCGACACCTTTTTGCTGCCGTCACCGCTGACTTCCAGCTCCACACGGCCCGCAAGACAATGCACCAAGATATTGTAGTCCAGTCGTCTGATATGCTCATAGGCACGCGGAATGTCACGCAGATCCTCAATGAAAAGCACTTCCTCACTCAGATTAAACTGAGCGTCTTCTTCATTCCGACTCCATATATCGTAGTGCTCCACTTTGTCCTTTACTTTTTACCCTAATATTTTGCGGCTGCAAAATTAAACATAATTCCACAAAAACCGACGTTGTATATTTCGTTAATATAGTCCTTTTTGGGATATACCAATCATCCAAAAATGAAATTTGAATGCAAAATTACGAAATTTCCAACACTTTTTAATGTCTTATTTTTCTCTATTATTCACCTATTACGCTAACATTGGACATTAAGAACACTAATAAAGAAACAAAGAAAACTTACTTGTGGAAGAAATCATCAGTATTCTATGTAAGGCTCCAACCGCTGGATGGCTTCTGGCGGGAAGTCACGCGAGGGGGTGAGTTCCTGCAGACTATGCAGTGGTCCGTGCAGACGGCGGTATTCTATGATGGCTTTAGCCTGAAAGTAGTTGATGTACGGATGCCGCTTCAGTTGGTACAGGGTCAGCTTGTTGACATTAAGGCGTTGTGGTGTGGCATTCTTTACCACGAAATAGCGCTTTGAGGCCGTGGGGAAACCATCGATTTCATCAAGTTGGTCTACGCTGACATAGCCGCCCAGCCACCGTCCGTGGCGCACGATTTGCCGCGCATAGTAGCTGCCGATGCCTGGAACTTTCTTCAGTGCATTCGTATCAGCAGTGTTTAGCACGATGTGTTGGGTGCTGTCTATCTTAATAGGTCGCAACACCGTGTCACGCTCTTGCCGAGGTTTTCCCTTCAAGAGGGTGGCTGCCGACTGGTAGTCAGGAGAAATGCGGATATATGGTTCCAGCCTTCGATACTCTTTGACGGTGAGTCCATACAACCGTGCAAAGTCTTCTTTCTTACGGTATATTCCGCCCTTGGCTCTATAACGATAGATGTTTTTCACCTGCCAGGGCTGAAGTCCGAGGCGTAGCAGCTGCGTGCTGTCGGCAGTATTTGGGTCAAAGGGAAAGGTCTCGACGGTTCTCTCAGAGGGTGTCGCATAAGTGATGCTACGAGAAGCACGCGTATTGCCGCTTGCATAGGTGCCACCTCTGCCTGAAAAAGGCGTTGCCGGCTGTCTCTCTGCATGATTGGCAGCCACTTTCGAAGCCTTTACCTGTGTGGTGTCTTGGGTGCCGTCGACAAGAAAGAAGGCAATGAACGACAACAGTGCCACTGCACAGGCTCCTATCGCTATCTTACGGTCGTTCCTATTCATGGCACTAATAACATCTACTCTTTATAGCACCCCAAGCTGGTGCAGGAAGACCAACAGGATACCCGTCGGACAGACATAGCGGACAACAAACAGATACACGTGGTAGAAGCGCTGGTTGGTGCTGCCTTCATTGGTAAACTCGGCATGCACTGTCTTCTTAGGTACATACCACCCTACAAACAGACATGCCAGCATACCACCCAGCGGCAGCATGAAATTGGCAGTCATCTGGTCACAAAAGTCCATGAGTGACATCCCCAGCACCTGAAGGTCAGGATAGGCACCTACCGAGAGGGAGCAAAACACACAGAGGATAGCAGTGGCTGTCGTGACTATCCACGCCGAATAGCGCCGTTTCAGGTTGAATTTCTCCGTGAAGAAGGCGGTACCTATCTCATGCATGGAGATGGTACTAGTCAGTGCAGCAAACACCAGTAGGGCATAAAACAAGATACAGACTAAATAACCCACCAGCGGCATCATGCTGAAAGCCTGCTGGAAGACATTGGGCAGCGTGATGAAGATAAGCGACGGACCACAGTCCGGACTGACACCCACGCTGAAGGCAGCAGGGAAAATCATCAGACCAGAGAGCAACGCCACCAGCGTGTCAAGCACTGCTATCTGACCTGCCGACTGCAACAGATTGGTCTGACGCGAGAAGTAACTCGCATAGGTACACAGACAGGCCGTACCTAACGACAGGGAGAAGAAAGCCTGCCCCAACGCCTCGAGCAGTACGTGGCTGTTCAACTTCGAGAAGTCGGGCATCAGCAGGAAACGGATGCCGTTGATGGAACCTGGCAGTGAACAGGAAGCCACTACGAGTATCAGCAACAGGACGAAGAGGATAGGCATCAGCCACTTCGAGGCTCGCTCAATACCGCGGCGTACGCCCTTGACAACAATCACATGCGTCAGCACGATAAAAGCCACACCCCACAGCGCAGGCTGCCATGCGTTGCTGGAGAAGGTGGCAAAGTAGTTGCGTACATAATCGGCATCACCCGACACCTCACCGCTGATGGCAGCATAGAGGTACTGACAGCACCAACCGGCAACAACGGCATAGAAACCCAATATGACTGAAGCGGAGAAGATGCCCAAATAACCAACCAGCCGCCAGGGTCGACCACGCGATAACTTGTCATAGGCATAGGCTGCATTGGCTTGGGCATGGCGACCCACGATAAACTCGCTGATCATGCCAGGAATGCCCAGTAACAGGATACACAATATATATAGCAACAGAAAGGCAGCGCCACCGTTCTGACCGGTCATATATGGGAAGCGCCACACGTTACCCAGACCTACTGCCGAACCAGCAGTTGCCAGCACTATGCCTAACTTGCTGCCAAAGTTGTCGCGTTCGCTCATAACCAACCCAATTGATGCAAGAAGATAAAGAGTATGCAGAGCGGACAGACATATTTCACCAGGAAGAGGTAGAAGTGGAAGTAGCGCCCTGGCAACTCACCCCAGTTGGTATATTGTTCGCGCACTATCTTGTGGTCTGCCCACCAACCAATGAAGATACAAGTCATGAAGCCCACAACGGGCAGGAATATCTGACCTGTAATGAAGTCGAACCAGTCGAAAAGCGACTTACCAAAAATTGTCAGTCCCTCCCACGGTCCTAAGGACAGCGAACATACCGTGCCGATAAGGGCAGTAGTGATGGTGACCAGCAAGGCAGCACGCTTACGGCTGAGGTGCAACTCCTCCTGACAGAAAGCCGTGCTCACCTCGTGCAGCGACATCAGCGATGTCAGAGCGGCAAGTGACAACAGCAGGAAAAACAACAGCGAGATGACATATCCCAAGACGGGCATAGCACTGAAAGCGTGCTGGAAGACATTGGGCAGCGTGATGAAGATAAGCGACGGACCGCTGTCCGGACTGACACCCACGCTGAAGGCGGCAGGGAAAATCATCAGTCCTGCCAGAATGGCAACGACACTGTCAATGACGGCAATCTGCCCTGCTGATTTCGTCAGGTTCGTCTGACGTGTAAAGTAACTCGCATAGGTGCACAGACACCCCATCGCAATACTCATCGAGTAGAACGACTGTCCCAGCGCACCGAGGAATACATCACTGTTTATCTTCGAGAAGTCTGGCTTAAACAGGAACTCTACTCCCTTATAAGCATCAGGCAGCATACACGATGCCACGACGATTATCAGTAATAATATAAATAAGGTGGGCATCATCAGCTTCGAGGCACGCTCAATGCCGTTGCGCACTCCATGCTCTATGATGAAGTAAGTCATGCCCAGAATGACCACCGTCCAGAAAACGGGCTTCACAGGGTCACTGCTCAATTCGGTGAAGTATGTCTTGAAATACGCTGGGTCACCATGCAGATGTCCTACCAGCGAAGCATAGACATACTGCAGACACCAGCCAGACACCACCGCATAGTATCCCGTAATGAGGAAACCCGTCAGCACACCCATGTAGCCAATGAGCGCCCACGGCGTACCACCAGCCATGATGTTGTAGGCTCGTGCCGTATTCGACTGTCCATGGCGACCCACGATAAACTCGCTGACCATACAGGGAACACCCAGCAGCACCACACAGCCAATATATATCAAGATAAATACGGCACCACCATTCTCACCAGCCATATAGGGGAAACGCCACACGTTACCCAGTCCGACGGCTGAACCCGCCGTAGCTAAGACGATTCCTAACTTTGTACCAAAGTTGCCTCTTTCACTTACATTCTTTGCCATAACGGGTGCAAAGTTACAAAATAAATTAAAGATGAAAGATGAAAGAAGAAATTATTTGTGCTTTTTTGCTTACTAAATGCATTTTATTTCTTACCTTTGCATTATCAATCGAAAGTAAATCGAATAATAATGATACGTTTTGTTAAGCTCTACCCCCTTTCCACACTCTGCGTCGTGCTCATCTGGGTTTTATCGCTGACGCCTTTCTTTCCAGAGACACCTCTTGACAACATCGACTTTGTTGACAAGTACACCCACTTCGTGATGTATGGTGGAACGTGCTTCGTGATGTGGTGGGAGTATCTGCGGCATTGCAAGCATCAGGGGCTGCCGTTCAACGGCAAGAAGCTGTTGCTGTGGACTGTCATTGGCATGACAGCCTTAGGCGGACTCATGGAACTGCTGCAGGCTTACTGTACCACGACACGTTCTGGCGAGTGGCTTGACTTCTGGGCCGACAGCTTTGGTGTTGTGCTGGGCAATGCTGTCGGGCTCGTTCTGAAAGTGCTAGGAGAAAATAAAAAATAAAAAATAAAAATTAAGAGTGAGTTGGTGAGTTGGAAACTCATAAACTCAA
>CAMNIA010000030.1 GCA_946540105.1 uncultured Prevotella sp.
ACGGAATGCGAGGCGACCAATACGGCCAAAGCCGTTAATTGCAACTTTTGTCATTTTCTACCTATTTTTATTTAAAGGGTTTATAAAATATCAATTTTTTTACCTAAAAAAGGGGTTAAAAGTCAATTTTTCCCGTTTTCGTGTGCAAAATTACAAAAAAATATCTAATTTTGCATCAGATTACAATCTTAATAAAATTGAAAATCACTAAGAAGAAGCTAAAAATTATCATAAGTCAAGGACAATACGTCAAAATTGCAAGACGAAGTTGACAATTTAGAAAATAAGAATTAAATTTCTGAATATTAAACATTAAAAAATTAAACTATTATGGGATTTATCAGTGAATTCAAAGAGTTTGCCATGAAAGGCAACGTAATGGACATGGCTGTCGGTGTTATCATCGGTGGTGCTTTTGGTAAAATCGTTTCGAGTTTGGTTGACGACATCTTGATGCCTTGCATTGGCATGATTACTGGCAATATCGATTTCAGTAGCCTTGCATTCCAGATTGGCGAGGGCGAGGGAGCTGCCGTTCTGAAATACGGTAACTTCATCCAGAACACTGTCGACTTCCTCATTGTAGCTTTCTGTATCTTCCTCATGCTCAAGGGCATCAATAAGCTGAACCGTAAGAAGGAAGAACCCGCAGAGCCTGCTGCACCTGCTGGACCCACCCAGGAAGAACTGCTTGCTGAGATTCGCGACCTGCTGAAGACAAAGTAACAGACTGTTTTTGTCCAAGACAAGGGGAAGCCTCCGATGCTGGTGGTTTCCCTTTTTTTTGTAATTTTGCAGGAGATAATAGCAGGAGCAAAAACTGTTATAAAGCAAGGTAAAAATAAAAAACTCACCTTATTATAGAAAATAGGCAGGTTGAAATTTTGTTGTCATATCTTTTTTTTGTACCTTTGCACAAATAAAACAAAACTTTTTCTTATGAATAAAATAACAACGATTGCATGTCTATGCCTGATGGCCTTGGGTCTACAGGCTCAACCAAACTACAGTAGTGAACGCCAACAAGAGACGCTGGGGCGCGCATTGGTGGCTTTTAATACGCAGGATAACACGACCTTTGTATCATGGCGGTATTTTGACGGAGAGCAAAACCTTACATACCGTCTGTATCGCAACGGAAAGAAAATGGTGGAGACCAAGCGTACCAGCCACACCCTGCCCATAGAAAGTGCATTAACAGACCAATATAAGCTGGAGGTGCTCAACGCTCAGGGTGAAGTCATAGAGACCACTCCTGTGGTCAATCCCTATGCTGAAGCCATGAAGATTCAGCTCACAACACCCGATGCCAGCGTAAACAACAACTCGAACAGCTACACGCCGAACGACATCTCGATAGGCGATGCTGATGGTGACGGCGTAATGGAGCTTTTCGTAAAGTGGGACCCTGCCGACTCGCAGGACAATTCAAAGAAAGGGAAAACTTCCAACGTCATCATTGACTGCTATAAGATGAATGGCAACCGCCTGTGGAGCGTTAACCTAGGACCTAACATCCGTGCTGGAGCACACTACACCCAATTTCTAGTCTACGACTTTGACGGTGACGGCAAGGCAGAGATGATTTGCAAGACGGCTCCCTGGTCGAAGGACGGCAAGGGCAATTTCGTCACCACAGTGGGCGAGGACGATGCTATTAAGGGCTGCGACAATAGCCAGAGCTACCGCAACAGTAACGGCTACGTGCTTACAGGACCGGAGTTCCTGACCGTCTTCAATGGAGAAACAGGTGCTGCCGTACATACCATCTGGTACAATCCCGACCGTGCACTCGGCGTGAATGCCAAGAATCCCAATCCTGCCCACTCCAGCAACTGGGGCGACAGCTACGGCGGCCGTTGTGACCGCTTTAATGCATGCGTAGCCTATCTGGACGGCTTGCATCCCACGGCAATCTTCAATCGCGGCTACTATACCATGGCATACTTCTGGGCTGTTGACTACAAAGGCGGCAAGTTGGTACACCGTTGGCTACACGCTTCCGTGAGCAATACTAAAGTAGAACACTACGATGCCAACTGGACAAAGACCGAGGAAACTTACTCGAGCAACACTTGCGGTAAAGGTCCCCACTATACCGCTTATGGCAATGGAAACCACAACATCTGTGTCGGTGACTACGATGGTGACGGTAAGGATGAGATTACCTTCGGTTCGGCAGCCATCGATGATGACGGTCAGTTGATGTATGCCGTAGGGTTCGGTCACGGCGATGCCATTCATATAGGTAAGATGATTCCCAATCGTGATGGTTTACAGGTATTCCATGTTCACGAGGAGAAAATCAGCGGCAATGACTACGGCTGGGATTTGCATGATGCCAAGACTGGCGAGGTCATCTGGAGCGCTGCTGGAAGTGAGGACAACGGCCGCGGCATGGCAGCCGACATCATTGCTAGTAACAGCGGATACGAGTTCAACTCGCAGAACGACGGACAGTTCCGTTCTGCCGCGACCGGCGAGATTGTGACCACCAAGGGCAACAGCGACCGCTACCGCAACTTCCGCATCTACTGGGACGGAACGCTGCAGGACTGCCTGAGCAACGGCGGATACGAAGGCGAGCCATACATAATTTATAATTGGGGAGGCAGTGACTTTGTCACCGTTGCCAGTTTCGACAAGGCTTCGTGTAACACCACTAAACGGACACCAAACCTGTCGTGCGACCTCTTCGGCGACTGGCGCGAAGAAGTCATCTTACACGATGACAACGCACTGTACATCTACTCGTCAGCTATGCCCACCAACTACAAAGTACCGTGTCTGCTGACCGACCACATCTACCGCATGGGAATAGCCTGGCAGCAGTCCAGCTACAACCAGCCGCCACACTTGGGCTACTACCTGCCCGAAGCTGCAACAACCATTGATGTCAGCGACGCCTCGAATGAAACTCTGTTTTACGACCCTGACGAACTGAAGGGTGAAGGCGTTCAGCACCAGGAGATTGCTAAGGGCGACATCCAGTGGGCATTGGCATCAGGCACGGAGGTCAAATCTGAGACTCCCACCTACAGCGCAGCATTGACCGACTACTTCTCTGGTGCCAGCATTACAATAGGCAGCAAACTGACCACTCTCCAAAAGGACAACAGTGCAGGTCAGACACAGACTGGGTTCCAGCCTACTGAGCAATCCGCAGCCGCAACCGAAGACAATGCGGTAAACTTGCTGGTAACACTGAAGGATGGCTACGAGTTTGCACCTACCAAGGTCTCTGTCAATGCCAGCCGCTATGGCACCAATGGAGGTTATGTGGACATGAAGTGGGTAAACGGTGACGGCAGCACCACCGTATTACTGAGTGGACAGACTCCTGAGCGCAGTGCCGATGAGAGCAACGGCACCAGTCACAATCCATACTATACCGCACTGACCAAGAGCCTCAGCAATGCCAAGGCAACAACTGGTACCTTTGGAGTGCGCCTGTATGTCTATGGTATCGCTGCCAACAAGCAGATTGGCTTCTGCAATCTTTCGATAGAGGGAACGCTATACAGCACCACATCGGGTATTGCTGAGGTTATGAACATCAAACACACGAATCAGCAAAAATACTACAACCTTCAAGGTATTGAAGTGGCACAACCCACGAAAGGTCTCTATATTCAAAACGGGCGCAAAGTCATCATCAAGTAAATGGAAAAAACACTCGATTTCAAGCCTAAGTTCTTCACGGCCATAAAGAACTATGACCGCAAGACATTCACAGCCGACTTGATGGCAGGTGTCATCGTGGGCATCGTGGCACTGCCTTTGGCCATCGCTTTTGGCATTGCCAGCGGCGTCAGTCCTGAAAAAGGTATCATTACAGCCATCGTGGCAGGTCTGATGATTTCATTCTTTGGTGGAAGCAAGGTACAGATTGGTGGTCCTACGGGAGCCTTTATCATCATTGTCTACGGCATAATCCAGCAGTATGGCATGCAGGGCCTTACGGTGGCGACACTGATGGCTGGGGTATTTCTGATCTTGCTGGGAGTGTTGCGCTTAGGAACCATCATCAAATACATACCCTACCCCATTGTTGTAGGTTTTACCAGTGGTATTGCTGTTACCATATTTACCACGCAAGTCAAAGACCTGCTGGGCATGACAATGGAGACGGTGCCCAGTGACTTCATCGAGAAATGGGGAGCCTACCTCAGCAATCTGGGTAACATTGAAATTTGGAGTTCCGTTGTTGGTATTGCCAGTGTTGCCATTATCGCATCGTGGCCTATGATGGTACGCTGGCTACATCTTTCACCCCTGAAGTCGTTGCCAGGTTCCTTGGTAGCCATTATCATAATGACCATCTTTGCCCTGTTGCTAAAGCAGTATGCGGGCATTAACACCATTGAGACCATCGGCGACCGATTCAGCATCAGTTCCGCACTACCTGGTGCTGCCGTGCCAGAACTCTCATGGGAAATCATCAAAGGACTGGTAGGTCCTGCTGTTACCATTGCGGTATTAGGAGCTATCGAGAGTCTGCTGTCAGCAACGGTAGCCGATGGTGTTATTGGCGACCACCATAACTCGAATACAGAACTCATCGGTCAAGGAATTGCCAACATTGCATCTCCCATTTTCGGCGGCATTCCTGCTACAGGTGCCATTGCCCGAACCATGACCAACATCAACAACGGAGGGCGCACACCTGTGGCTGGCATTATTCATGCTGTAGTACTGCTGGTTATCTTCCTCTTCCTCATGCCGCTGGCACAATACATTCCTATGGCATGCCTGGCTGGTGTATTGGTTGTTGTGGCTTACGGCATGAGTGGCTGGCGCTCGTTTTTGGCAATGGTGAAAAACAATCCCAAGAGCGATGTCTCCGTATTGCTTTTGACATTCTTCCTAACCATCATCTTCGACCTTACGGTAGCTATTGAGTTCGGACTGATTTGTGCCTGTCTGCTATTTATGCGCCGCATGGCTGAGACCACCGATGTACATGCCATTCTCAACGAGATTGATCTCAATGAAGATGCTGATATGCAAGCTGGCAACCTAGAACATTTGACAATTCCCAACGATGTTGAAGTCTACGAAATCAATGGTCCCTATTTCTTTGGAGCCGGCAACCGTTTCGAAGACATCATGGCACGGTACGGAAAAAAGCCCAAGGTGCGCATCATACGAATGCGTAAGGTACCCTTTATCGACTCTACAGGTATGCACAACTTGGAGAACATGTGCCGCATGAGTCAGAAGGAAGGCATCAGCGTGGTGCTGTCAGGTGTCAATCCCAAAGTGGAAGAGGTGCTGAAACGAAATCATTTCGATAATTTATTAGGCGAAGAGAATATCTGTAATCACATTGACTTAGCCTTGGCAAGGGCTTGCGAAATCATCTCATAAAAATAACAAACGTCACCAAGCAATGAAACGTTACGCTGCATTCTTCCTTTTCACGCTTCTCCTGCTAACAGCTGGAGGACACTGTGCCATGGCACAGCAAAAGTCAAAAGCCAAGGATGCTGCAAATGTTAAACGACCAGTAACCACCGACAGCATTGCCAAATTGACGAAGGAGATGTACCGGCTCTACCCCACCCGCGACACAGCCAATTTCATGCGCATAACTGAACAACTGAAAAAAGTTTCCCTTCAAGCAGGCGACGAAAGAACTTTTTACAAAGCATGGGGCAACCAAGCCATGTACACTTTCCTACGCATCAACCAGAAGCGAGGACTCAAAAGGGCAATGGAGGTGTATCAGTATGCATCAAAGGAGGACAGCAAGTTCGGCATGTACACGGCCACCTATATGCTGGGAACCATACGCAGTTCAGCCAAAAACGAGGAACTGGCTAGAAAGAGTTTTATGGAGGCTATTGAACTGCACCACAAGTATTTCCCAGACTTAAGCGCGGCAGCAGCCTATCTTGGATTGTGTAAGATTGAAGTTAATTACCATCACTATGACAAAGTATGGGAGTATGCCGAAGATGCTTTGAAAGAACCTGCTGTCATACCTGTTCATCAAATAACCGCATGGACCTACAAATGTTTGGTCTGTTACAATCTCAAAGATAGTCTTGGATTTGAAGACAACTACGCAAAGCGTAAAGCCCTCATAGAAAAATACAAGCAGGGAGGTTCCTTTGGAGGACTCGTTGAGTTGTACAAAGCTTACAACCGGAAACAGTACGACAAAGCTTTAGAATTGGCTATGAAAGAAACAAAGCTATCTAAATCCCAGCATCTATCAACCATTTATGAATACAAGGGTGACTACAAGAAGGCATTGCACTGGTACAGGATCTATAAGAAGCAGGGCGACTCGATCTACAATGCTGAGACTCGAGCACAAATCAGCGAGTTCGGCCAAGAACTGGAATTGGCACAAGCTGAGGCGGAAGCCAAGAACCTGATGCTAGCAAACCAGCAACTGAAGCTTGCACACCTCAGTGACGAGTTGCGCCATAAGGCACTGGAGGCAGAGAAGAAAGAACTGGCTCTTAAAAATGCAGACATAGAAATTGCCAATGCTGCTATCAAGTTACAAAACGACTCACTGGAACGCAGCGAACAGGCTGCCAGGCTGAAAGAGTACCAGTCGCATATCGATGCCGTAAAGCAATCGGAGCGGGCCCGTCGCATAGCGCGTCATGCAGCTTATACCGTTCTTGGCATCATCTTGCTGGGACTTGCATTTTTCTTCTATCGCCGGCAAAAACAGATGAAGCATCTGGAGCAGGTTAACCAGAGATTACGTACCGCCTACGGCCAGTTAGAAGAAGCCACAGCAGCCCGTGAGCGCATAGAGAGTGAGTTGCGCATTGCCCGCAACATACAGATGAGTATGGTACCACAGAGTTTCCCATCCATCCCGAATCTGGATATGTATGCCATGATGACACCTGCCAAGGAAGTTGGTGGTGACTTATACAACTATGAACTGTTGGATAACAAGCTTTATTTCTGTGTGGGTGATGTCAGCGGAAAGGGAGTTCCCGCAGCACTATTCATGGCTGAAGTAATCCGCATGTTCAGCACACTTGCAGAAGGCAATCTGATGCCTAACGTCATTGCTACTCGACTGAACAGAGCCATGACAGAGAACAATGAACAAGGTATGTTTGTCACCATGTTCATAGGACTTATAGACCTAGAAACCGGACACATGGACTTCTGCAACGCAGGACACAACCCACCCTTGATAGACGGAGAATTCTTGGAAATGGAGCCCAATGCCCCCATCGGACTATGGGAGGAACTGGAATATGTCGGCGAGGAAGTCAGTGACATACGTGGCAAGACTCTATTTATCTATACCGACGGACTGAACGAAGCAGAGAACATTCACCAGGATCAGTTTGGTGACGACCAACTACAACAGTTGCTCCAACAGGTTGATGGTACGGCTCAGCAGATTTCCGAGACCGTACACCAAGCCGTAAAGCAGTTCGTAGGCGAGGCCGCACCAAGCGACGACTTAACCAAGATGTGCATTAAAGTCAAATAGAAGAATGTGTATGGAGGCATTACTTCTTGGCTGATGTCTCGCGTATAATCAACTGCTGTGGCACTATTTCCTTATACACCTTCGTATCACCACTGATGTTCCGAAGCAGAAGTTGACAAGCCGTAACACCCATCAGATGCGACTGGTCAGCAATAGCCGACATACGTGGCGTGACATAGGCGGCATGTACATCATCAGTGAAGCCAATCAGTGCAACATCTTCGGGTATTCGGTATCCCATTTGCTTAATAGCGCTGAAGGCTCCAAAAGCAATAATATCGTTAAAGGCCACGAAAGCATCAGGGCGGTCTTTCCGCTGTAACAATGACTCCGTTTGCTGCTGAGCAATTTTAAAGTCAATCTTGTCACAAATGACCAAATCACGGTCAATGGGCAGATGATTCGTTCGCAACGCCTCCAGATAGCCATGCTTGCGACGGCGTACCATGTCAAGATGGTTTGGACCTCCAAGAAAAGCGATACGGCGGCTGCCTGTATCAATCAAATGTTGTGTCGCTTGCATAGCCGCTTCATCACCGTTAGCCGTTACACTTGAGAAGCGATCGCTCATGCACGTACGGCCAAAGAACACCACAGGAATCCCCATTGATGCTAATTGTTCAAAATGGCTATAGTCTGTTGTGCTTTGAGCCAAACAGGCAATAATGCCCTCGACATGCATGCTAATGAAATTGTCTATTGCTTGAGACTCATCTTCGAAACGCTCATGGCTGTTTGCACTTATCACACTATACCCTTTACGGCGAGCCTCATCTTCAATGCCATCCAGCACGGCAGCATAATAATGGGTAACCAAATTGGGCACCACAACACCAATTACTTTCGGAGCTTCTTTACGGAGACTCTGCGCAAAAGGATTCGGGCGATAATTTAGTTTCTGAGCTAGTTCCTTGACACGCTTCTGCATATCCTTTCCTATTTCCGGAGAGTTGCGCAAGGCGCGACTGACTGTTGCAATGCTTACGCCAAGCTCTTGAGCCAAATCCTTCAACGACGTGCGATGTTGTTTCTTGTTATTCATAGTCATTGGTTACTATTTTCGTGCAAAGATACATATTTTATGTGATTCTGCAAACGTTTACGTAAGTTTTTTAGGGTTAAGTGTTACAATTTGCGAAAATTCTGTGTATCTTTGCAGCGAGAATAGAATGAGTAATGAATAGTTGATAATAAGTTAGTTAGAAAACAGACGCAGAATGTCGTGAGACATTTTGCGTTTTTTTATTTCAAACCAGCGGCTACAGCCCGTTCAGAAACGCTTCGGCTTTTTGAATATCAGAGGCGTGATCAACATCCAACACTTTATCAAACAACCAGGCTTTCACAGGTTTGCCTTCCATCAGTAATGCCCGCTGGAAATTACGCATACGCTGCTCAGAACGAGCTATGCAGTTGGCTACCGTAAAGACTGCAGAAGGTTGTAGCCCATAGATACCAGCTGAAACATAAGCTGGTATTTCAGGCTTTGTGTCAAGAAAAGCCGTTACATTCATCTGCTTATCGGTAGTCACATACAGCGGCTTTTCGTCATCAACAAAACTTGTTACACCCATCAGTGATGCTTTCTGACACTGACGGAATGCAGTCATGTAGTTGGTAAAATCATCCTCGCGAAAGATGGTATCTACTGTTGTCAATACGAAAGGACCATCCTGTAAGTATTGGCTAATTTCAAAGAAGCTATGCATGGATGATGGTGTAGACTTTACGATGAAACGCAAGGGAACAGGCTGACCTTTCAAACCGTCGCGCTGTATTCGGTACAGATGGGCTGCCACTTGGGCTGTCTGGTCGTTACATATGCAAACTATCTCTTCGGCATCGTTCGTCATAAAGATGCGTATGAGTCTGTCTATAAGACACTCTCCATTGACCTGGACTAATGGTTTTGGAGCGGTAATTCCTTCTGCGGCCAAACGGTTTCCCTCCCCCGCAGCGATAATAGCATACTTCATAGACTTCTCATTTTTAGAACATCATCGTAAAACCAAAACGGACACTATTCTTTGGACCAAACCGGTTATCATTATAATTCATACGACGTACATACTCAACTTGGAAGAAACGCAAAATACTACGAATACCCAACGATATTTCCCAATAAGGCACCTTGGAATTGATAACGCGTGTATTCTCTGGAAACTGTATCAGGACATCATTGCCTCTATTCTGCTCCAGCCAAGGGTTATTCTTATCAGACAATGCCCCCCACAACACCTTTCCACCGATGTATTCACGCCATCTTAACTTTTTGAGTAGTGGTATTCGATTGAAGATTTTTCCCTGCATGTCCCAGTTGAAATCTACACTGACAAAACGGTCGGTTAAGAACTCCATATTGGTAATGAGTTGGAAGGTGTGCTTCTGACTAAAGTATGAAAAGTTGGTGGCAGGGGTACAAAGCATAATGAATGGTACCTGATTCCACTGCATACCAGCTCGTGTATAAAGGTCTATGCGCCCCCAGCTGTTCAGCCAGAAGCGTTTGAAGATACTCGCTTCCGTATAGTGATAATGATAGTCGCCGCCAAGCAGTCCCTTGATACCCATCGTATGACTCAGCGTAAGAATGGGAGCCTCGCGATTGACCTTCATCCGTCGGGTTTTCGAGTTGACATACAGTGCACCTGGGCTATATTCAAGCTCGGCACGCAGTTCTGTAGTGCGAATCTTCTGCGACACGGGCGGAGTTTGGATTGTGTTTAGCGGAATGAACATCATATTACCAGCAGCCTGATTTTCTTCTGTCTTCAGACTGAATAAATAGCGCATTCCCCAGACCTCTTCGCGCTCAAATGTCAGTTTTTGGCGATTATAGAACATCATTTTGTCTACCTTTGTCCAACGAAATGAAGTGAAGACATTATCCTTGTCAGTAGTCAGAAACTTGTCTGATGGTGACATTACGTCATAGGTAGACAGAAAAGAAATATTTCGCTTGGGATACTCGTCGGGCAGATATCGCTTTTTATTCAACGACCACGTCAGCAGCGTACTATAATAGGTCTTCTTGCTCCGCATGCCACGCCCTACCCATCCTTTCCAGAACAGGTGCGGATTGAGGTTCGCCGTAGTCTGTGCACCTATCCGAAGACGCAATCCGTCTATGAAGTTGTTACTGACTGTTGACAAAATAGGACCTATATCCACCTTACTCTTCTCACCGGTTTCTATGAAGTTCTCGGTCAGTACCTTCAAGCCTGCCAGCGCCCATCCGAAACCCTTGGTATGCCGTATGCCATCAAGGAAAGTACCCATTGACTCTTCACTCTTCGTAAGCTCCGCCTTACGGTTCTGCTTCCAGAAGTCATCATCCTGCATGCGGGCATCGGGGTCAATAGTTGTCTTTTCTCGTCCCTTAAACTTCTGAGCGGGTATCGCATCGAAAGAATAGTCTGACAAACGTGTAGTACGGATGGCTACACCTTTCTGCAGAAAGTCGAAGAGTACTAACTGCACTATCATATCATCAACCGACAGCACCCACTCGCCTGTTGGCAACTGTGTGAACTCCTGCACCAGTTTAAGGTCTTCAACAAAGTTCACATCCGTGCGGTTGGGGAGTATCAGTTCACAACGTTTTACCTGATAAGTAGAATCTTTCAGGACATACAAATCGCCGCGAAAACCGAAATCCTGCTGGTTATTTGGCATGAAGTGCAGATGTATGCAACTGTCACGCTCAATCTTCAGTGTGTCTTCTATATAATAGCGGTAAAACGAAATGGCCCCAGAACCGATTGGTGAGGTGAAGGGATGTTGCAAGATGCGTATTTGGTCATCATAGATATTGACATCAGTAAAGACATCCTTTGACACGGTATTCAAGATGTCACCTGTCTGAAAGAAATCATTGATACCCATTGACTTCTCACCCGTGATAATTAACTTCTCGTCATGAGGTGAACGGCGATATATTTTCTGTAACACCGTTTCATCAACGCTTACAGGAAGTATCAGCTTTCCTGTCTGCTTGTTTAACTCTATCTGATTGACAAGCCACGGGTGCTTTGTAAACTTAGGATTCTTCAGCAATTCAGGATTCATGTCATTAAGCGCCAGCGTCAACTTCTGGTATTTCTTATACTGATAGAAATCACGCTGTTTCAGATCTGTCTTTTTCTTATGCTCGATGACTTTCTTCATCAGCTCTACCGCAGGATTATTCTTCCTGCTATAGCGTGTCCGTTTCTTTTTGACTGTAAACTCACTCAGCGACTTAACATCTTGTTTCATGGAGATAAACAGCTTATCGGTCTCATCGCTGACCTCCACAGTACGGGTCTTATAGCCTAGCACGCTAATCGTCAACTTCCCACCTTTTATTCTGCGAATGGTAAAGCGACCGAAGGCATCGGTCATGGCACCTACGTTTTGGTTTTTATACCGAACGGAAGCCATCACGATACTTTCGCCGTTTGCCTCATCAACCACATGACCATGAATAACACGCTGTGCAGCTGTTGGCAACACGATAGCCAGCAATAGCAATAATACAAGAAGTCTGTTATTCTGTTTCACAATAATTCTTCTATTTTTGATACTACCAAGTCGGGCATATGCTCATCAACCTGTTTATCCGTCCATTGAGCACCCTTCATCCATATTGTTCTACACCCTGCCTTCTTTGCGGGTATGATGTCGTTGTCAAAACTGTCGCCTACAACAGCTACTTCTTCTGGAGCCAGTCCTAAGGCATCTGCGCCCATCAGAAACATTTTCGGATCTGGCTTTCTTATACCTACAACGGCAGATTCTATCACCTGCCGGAACACGCTTTCCAATCCGAACTCCTGCAAAACGACGTGCAGATTGCCATAGAAGTTGCTCACCAACACCAGCGGCAGTTCGTCGGCCAATATTCGCAACACTTCTCTACTACGTGCTGTATGCCTTTGTGCCACGGAGCAGACGATGTCAAGTACGTGCTTTAAAAACGATTGTTGCCCGACGTAGTCCAACTCCAATTGCAGCTTTGCTTCCAAGGTTTGAGAGAAGCTAAAGTCTGAACGGATTATGGACTGTTGCCCTAACGTTCGTTCTGCATAGACATAAGCCTCGCGGAACGAAGCCTCACCGACAGGAACACCAGCCTCTTGCCATGCTTTCCATAGCACAATGCCCCAATGGTCTCCGCCCGTATCTAACGTGCCGCCATAGTCAAAGAGCAATCCTTTGATGCCAAGTTTTGTTAATACGCTATTCACTGTCCGTTCTCCATTCTTTTAACCACCAAGTTAGCTATGGCCTTTGCCGCTTTCTCCCGACACGCTGAAAAACTTGGCCAATCATTCAAATCGACTATGTATATTCGATGACTGTCATCACTGACAATGAAATCGCCGCCGTAAACATCCAGTCCTACTATCTGAGCTGCGTTTTTCGCTATACCATGAAGTTCTGAAACTCTTCCTGTCACCGGGCTCATGCCGTCTGCTGCCCTATAACATTGGAAGAAGGAGTTTCCTACTCCATAAAACTTAAGCCAGCTTCCACTGATGTGTGCCCGTATATCGACTTCATCAATACCGCGTTGCTGCATTGCTTCACGACACCGTTCTGCCGCCTGCTTATCCGGCGCAAACTGCACATCGGCATCGGTCTCGCGACAACCTGTGCCACGCTTCACCCAATAGCCTTCTTGTCCGACGAGTGGAGGCACCTCTACACCGGCAGCCTCTAACAGTTGCATCTGTCGCTTACGGCTGTTGCAAAGCTGAACGCTCATGGGACTATTCACAACTATACAACCAGCTGCTTCTTTGGCTGTCAATAGCTCCTGGCTATGCTTGCTACGTCCCATACTTATGTATATATCGGCATCGGGCAGTTGCTCCATCTTGTCTTCGTTTACTATTTCATGGCAGTTGCCAAACTTCTTCAGCTCTTGCCGTACCGTTTCCAGTATAGCATGGTCGTTATCTACATTTCGGGGCGAATAGCGCAATGCCCTACCAACAAACGCTATCTCAGCTGCCATTACTCATCCACCTCTATTTCCACCCAAAAACACGAGCCTTCACCTTCTTTGGACTCAACCCCGACAGTTCCATCCAGACTTTGAGCCAGACTGCGACAGATACTCAGACCTAATCCTGTTCCTGGGATAAATTCGTCAACCTTGAAGAAACTTTCAAAGAGTTGATTGCTACAGTGCTCGGCAGGAATACCTTTTCCGGTATCCTGTACCCAAACGCGAAGTCGTCCGTCACGGAAATGATATCCCAAGGTAATAGTTCCCTTACTGGTAAACTTCAACGCATTGTCCAGGTACTGATTCAATATCTCCCTAAGGCGTCTGCGATCGGTAAACGGACGTGGGTCTTCTGGCAAAGTCTCCACTTCCAGACTGAGCCCCTTCTTCTTACATTCTTCTGTATAGCGATTGGCAAGTTCCGTCAACAAAGGATTCAGTTCAAAGCGTTCTTTCTTCACCGCATCGCTACCTGCTTCCAACTTGGACATATTCACCATGTCGTCAAACAAGCGTAACAAATGAGCATTATTCTGCTTGATAAGTCTTATCAGGTTATTGCGTTCTTCCTCACTTTGTACCATAGTCAATACGTCACTAAAACCTACTATGGCATTCAGCGGCGTGCGTATTTCATGACTCATGTTGGCAAGGAATGCAGACTTCAGCCGGTCGCTTTCCTCTGCTTTATTTCGCGCATCTTTAAGGGCCCACTCTATTTCTTTCTGATGGTCAATGTTCATCGAGGTACCCACTATGGTTATAGGTCTGCCGTCGAGGTCACGTTTGTCTACAGTTGCAAACATTTCACCCCAACAGTGCTTCTCACCACCCTTGACAAGAACCTCATACTGGCTGTGAAACTCATCCCTACGACCTTCCACCAAATCCATCATACCGGCAGCTATCCGTTCCTTCGACTCTGGGACCATTGTGTTGCAAAAGGCTTCCACGTCTGAGCCTGGAGGCAGAATTGGCAATCCCTTTGATTTGCGATAATCGCTCTCATAGGTAATGGTACGTGTGGGCACGTCAATACGCCAGACCGTCAGCTTCATGGCCTTCAATACCAAGTCGTATTCTATGGCATTACGCTTTACTTTCGACAACAGCGCTACTTCGCGTTTCAATTGTTTATGCTTACGATATTGAATAATCAGTATAACCAAGGTTGCAGTCACCAAAGGAACAGCTATTATCCATACCAAAAGGTCCAAGTGGGCAAAGACGCTGTCCAAGAAAAGATTTATCATACTGATTACCATCATTGGATTAAGATTTAGAACGATTGACGGGCAAAGTTACGCAAAAGAATCGAAAAACGAAAAGAAAACACCTGATTTTTCACTTTTCGCTTTCCACTTTTTACTTTTTTTTGTATCTTTGCACCACATTTACATCTTTACACATAATGGCACAACATTTTGAATTGATCGCCAAGACCTTTATGGGCCTCGAACCTATCTTGGCGAAAGAATTGGCACAACTGGGCGCAAGTGACGTAGAAATTGGACGCAGAATGGTATCTTTCATGGGCGATAAAGAGCTTATGTACCGCGCTAATTTCCAGCTGCACACCGCCATCCGTATCCTCAAACCTATCAAACACTTCAAGGCTCTCTCTGCAGACGATGTCTACGAGGGTGTCAAAGAAGTTGATTGGAGCCAGTACATTACACTCGACAAGACATTTGCCGTCGACTCCGTTGTCTTCTCTGAAGAGTTCCGACACTCAAAGTTTGTTGCCTATAAGGTAAAAGATGCTATTGTCGACCAATTCCGCGAGCGCACCGGACAACGCCCCAATATCAGCATCAGCAATCCTGACATCCGACTACACATCCACGTTGCAGAAGACAAGTGTACCTTGTGTCTCGACTCCAGCGGCGAGTCACTTCACCGGCGAGGTTACCGTCAGGAGTCCGTCGAGGCACCTCTTAATGAGGTCTTGGCGGCGGGCATGATTCTCATGACGGGGTGGCAGGGTGACTGCGACTTCATTGACCCTATGTGCGGATCGGGCACTCTACTTATCGAGGCAGCCCTCATTGCCCGTAACATGGCACCGGGACTGTTCCGTAAGGAATATGCCTTTGAGAAGTGGTCCGACTTTGATGCTGAACTATTTGACAAAATCTACAATGACGACTCACAGGAACGAGAATTCAAACACCACATCTATGGCTACGATATCGACATTAAAGCCGTCAACACGGCACGCCTGAATATTAAAGCGGCCGGACTGACAAGCGACATCACCGTCGAAGAGCGTGACTTCAAGGACTTTGTCAAGCCTCAAAACAAGAGCATCATTGTCACCAATCCGCCCTATGGCGAACGTATATCAACACCTGACCTGTTGGGTACATACAAGATGATTGGTGAACGCTTGAAACACCAGTTTACTGGCAACGATGCATGGATTCTAAGCTACCGAGAGGAGTGTTTCGACCAGATAGGTCTTAAGCCCAGCCTTAAGACGCCCCTTTTCAACGGCTCGTTGGAGTGTGAATTCCGAAAATACCAAATGTTCGACGGAAAAATCAAAGACTTCCGTGCTGAAGGTGGCGTTGTCAAGACTGAAGAAGAGAAACGGCAGATGGCTGAGAAGCGCCGCTTCAAACAGAACCGTGAGTTCAAGAAACGCCTAGACGAACAAGAGGAGAACGAGGGTGCCGACATCCGCTCATTTAAGTTCCACTCACTCGACCAGAGAGGCTCTAGAGAGTCTAGA
>CAMNIA010000031.1 GCA_946540105.1 uncultured Prevotella sp.
ACCTCTTCGCTGGAACTCATCCAGAAGTGCCCTGTCGTGATAGGCACGCATGGAGGACCAGCCTCGGTTCTGGACTTGGGCGTTGAAAACAGTTACTAACTCGGGGATTTGCATGTCGGCGAACCGCAATGCGAACTTAATGTAATAAATGTGCTGTTGCATAATTTGGAATGTTTTGAAGTTTATAATTCTGTTTACTCCCGCATCGTACTGACCACCGTGGTTTCCAAAACTCGGTTGGCGAGTCCACTCTTGCGAGCGACTGCTCTTGATGCTTTCGGTTGCAAAGGTACAAAGAAAAAAACACATGTCCAAATGAAATAGCGTTTTTTACACATCCATCTGAATTGAAAATCTATCTTAGAGAACACTGGGGCAGCATAGAATGAACAAAAAAACAGGCGAGAGCAGAAATAATTCGAAAAAAAGATGTATCTTTGCAGCCTGAGCAATAAATACTAAGTAACATGAAAAAGATTCTTACACTTAACAACAGAAGTGTGGCACGCTATCTGATGATTGCTTTATGTGCCATTTCTGCACTAACAGTACATGCACAGGAGGATGTCTACAAGGCTGAAATGGATGTGCTGGATGCACAGGGTGAGGCCATCATTCAGCAATATCGTGAGCTGATGAAGCAAGACCCCAAGGGCGAACAGCCACAAACGAAGGAGAAAGTGCAGCTGCTTTCCAATATGTTAGACTCACTGGGACAGGTACAACTGCAACTGGTGAAACGCATCATCCGCGAGAACCAGCAGAACGACATTCCTGTACCATACATTAAGAATGCGATGTACGAACTGGGTTACGAGGGGCTGAAGGAAGCACTGAATCCCAAGGCTGCATACTATAACCACCCTGACCTGAAGAATCCGAAGGCCCTGCTTGCCAACTATGAGAAGCGCAAGCCTGGAACGACATTCCACGAGCTCACCATGCAAGACATGAGTGGCAAAGAGGTGAAGCTGAGTCAGTGGGTAGGCAAAGGACAGTACGTGTTAATAGACTTCTGGGCTTCGTGGTGTGGTCCCTGCCGACAGGAGATGCCTAATGTCGTAGCGAACTACGAAAAGTATCACCAGAAGGGCTTCGAGGTTGTCGGTGTCAGCTTCGACCAGAAAAAAGACGCGTGGACTGCCGCCGTACAGCAAATGGGTATGAACTGGCCCCAGATGAGCGACCTGAAAGGTTGGAAGTGTGCCGCCGCCCCACTCTACGGCATCA
The DNA here is from genome assembly GCA_946540105.1 of uncultured Prevotella sp. Taxonomy (GTDB): domain Bacteria; phylum Bacteroidota; class Bacteroidia; order Bacteroidales; family Bacteroidaceae; genus Prevotella. Next base: position 1,231 of record CAMNIA010000031.1, read on the forward strand.
GCAGCATTCCTTCCAGCGTGCTGGTTGACCCCGAGGGCAAAATCGTTGCTATGGATCTGCGTGGCAAGGCTCTGGGTGAGAAGCTCAAAGAAATCTATAAGTTCTAGGTATTGCCACTACACGAGAATAAGGAAACAGAAAGGAGCCGCAGGATATTTCCCTACGGCTCCTTTTCTTATACGGGCAATCTCTGACCGATTACTTCTTCTCTGCCTCTGCCTTGGGGGCTGCAGCTTTCTTGGCTGCGGGCTTCTTGGCGGCTGGCTTCTTAGCGGCTGCTTTCTTAGCAGGAGCCTTCTCGCCCTTGGCTGCGGGTTCGAGCTTCTCCAGACGAGCCTTCAGACGGATAATCTCCTTGTCCTTCATCTCAATCTCATCACCCTGATTGCGAATGGTAGTAAGCAGTGCATTCAGTTCGTCATTCTCAATCTCCTGGGGATACAGGGCGTTGACGCGGTTGATGAAGTCGCCCAGGATATTCATGTAGTTGGTAAAGGCATCGAAGGGATCGCTGTAGATGCCGCGGTCCAATCCTACATTAGAAGGCTTTGTGGTCATGAAGCGGAAGTTGTTGGAGGCCTGCAGGTAGTCCCAGTCCTGATTGATGCGTGGGTCATCGGCAATGCGCAGACGGTCGGCAACACTGTACAGCTTGTTAAAGGCCTCACGCTGCATGGCGTTACCCAGCCAGCAGCTGACATCGCGCTCTTCGTCAACCCACGAGAGGGTATCGGGCACATCGAGGTTACCCACGCTCTTGGTCTTCAGACAAATCTCCGTCGGCGTAGCGAAGGTGATGCCTTTCTCCTTGGCACAGGCAGGCAGCGCCTTGAGGAACTCCAGGATATTGCTCGACAAGGGTTGTGCAATACCCAGTGCAGACAGCTCCATGAAGATGCCGATAATCTGCTCTTCCTCTGGCAGACGGGCAATGCGATCAATATAAGCATCGGCAAACAAGGGGTAGCCGTCCCAATCGGTGTTGTTAAAGCGCAGCGAGATGTCATCAGACAAGTCAACATCACGCAGCAGCAGCTTGAGGTTGGGAGCCATGTTACAGTTGTAGACATAGTGGGGTGACTTCCAACCAAGTACGTGCTTGGCACCCTCTGTCAGCATGCCTTTAAAGCCCAGGGCAGCAATCTGTGCACCGATGTCATCACTATAGATGAGCGATGAGTTGCGGGCTACGGTAGGCCGCTTGCCGAAGAGTTCCTCAATCTTCGCAGCCTGTTTCTTGACATCGAGTGCGAAAGTCTCCTCGTTAGCCAGCGATGACAAACCGTGGCTATAAGGCTCTGCCAGGAATTCGACACATCCGGTCTGGTTCAGTTCCTGCAACTTCTCAATAACCTGCGGAGCATGGAACTCAAGTTGCTCGATGCCTGTACCTGACAGTGAGAAGGCAACCTTGAAGTACTGTCCATTGTCGCGAATCATGTCGCCAATGGCGTTCAGCGCCGGCATATAGCTATGTTCGGCAATATAGCTGATACTACGTTCGTTCTCATAATCATCGTAGTAATAGTGATCAGTACCGATGTCAAAGAAACGGTAACGCTTCAGATGGATAATCTGATGTATCTCGAAATATAAACAAATTGTTTTCATAAAAACCTTAAACTTTAAACTTTATACTTTAAACTATTATTGTTCCCATCCGAGGGTACGCTTATAGAGAGTGGCTATCCAGGCACCGACTTTCTCCCATGTAATCTGGTCGACCTCCTTCTTACCTTCTTCCTTCAAGTACTGGAACAGCGACTCGTTGGCGCAGATGCTGTAGATGGCATCTGCCAGAGCGTGGATATCCCAGTAATCGACCTTGATACAGTTGGTAAGAATCTCAGCACATCCAGACTGCTTGGAGATAATGGTCGGGGTGCCACACTGCATTGCCTCCAGCGGTGAGATACCGAACGGCTCAGAGACTGAAGGCATGACATAGACATCCGAGTCTTTCAAGCACTCGTACACCTGCTTCCCGCGCATGAAGCCTGGGAAGTGGAAGCGGTCAGCAATGCCACGCTCAGCAGCCAGCTGAATCATGGCATCCATCATGTCGCCTGATCCTGCCATGCAGAAACGAACGTTCTTGGTACGGCGGATAACCATGTTGGCAGCCTCAACGAAGTATTCGGGTCCCTTCTGCATGGTGATACGACCAAGGAAGGTCACGATTTTATCTTTTCCCGTATGGTCAGGACGCGGAATGTCCTGATACTCCTGTGGCAGAGGATATACGGCATTGTGCACTGTAAAGCACTTACGCGGATCCTGATGGTACTGGTTGATGACGGTCTGACGCGTCAGTTCCGACACACACATGATGCAGTCGGCATTGTCCATACCATTCTTCTCTATAGAGTAGACGGTGGGATTCACCTTACCGCGGGAGCGGTCGAAGTCGGTAGCATGAACGTGGATACAGAGCGGTTTGCCCGATACCTGCTTCGCATGGATGCCAGCAGGATAGGTCAGCCAGTCGTGAGCATGAATGATGTCATAGTCGAAGGTACGTGCTACGACACCAGCAATAATAGAGTAGTTGTTGATTTCCTCGTGCAGATTGCCAGGATAGCCTCCTGCAAACTCCATGGCACCCAAGTCGTTGACATGCATGTAGTTGAAGTCAGCATACAGGTGGTCGCGCAGACGGAAATAGAGGTCAGGGTCCATAATGTTGCCCACCCGTTCGCGAACATAGTCAGCAGAGACATCGCGCCAGGCAATGGGCACTGCATTCATTGCGACAATATTGCAAGCCGAGCGGTCTTCATCACCGAAAGGATGCGGCAGACACAGAGTAATATCCATATCGCCCTGAGCATGCAGTCCCTGCGAGATACCATAGTTAGCGGTGGCCAGTCCACCGAATACGTGAGGAGGATACTCCCATCCAAACATCAATACTTTCATAGCGTTTCCTCCTTATTTATTTTTGATATGAATATTTCTCCATCAGCTTCAGCGAGCGCAGTATCTCAGCGACATTCATGGCGAAAGCCATAGCGCCACGGCCATGGAATGGCGGGTTACCGTCAAACAGCTCACTGATGGTTCCCAGTGCATGATAGTTCATCTCATCCTCATAACCCACCATGTGACGCTCAAGGAATGACAGGCGCGTACGCTTGTAGAGCTTCAGACAGGCCTCAATGTAGAAGCCTCCCAGCCAAGGCCAAGCCGTACCCTGATGGTAGGCATAGTCACGCTGGGTCTGCGGTCCCACATACATCGGATTGTAACCGCCGCTCTTTGGTGACAGCGAGCGCAAGCCCTTCGGTGTCAGCAGTTCGCGTGTACAGATGTCGAGCACGCTCTTCTTCTGATCCTGAGACAGAGGAGAATAGTCGAAGGCCACAGGGAAAATCATGTTGGGGCGAACGCTCCAGTCCATCATATTGCCATCGACATAGTCAAGCAGGTAGCCATATTCGTTCATGAAGGTCTGAACAAACGACTCTTTGCAGAGCTCGGCACGCTTCTCTAACTTGTCAGCAATTTTCTTGTCACCGAATTCCTCCTCCATCGAGGCACAGAACTTCAGCGCATTGTACCACAGTGCGTTAAACTCCACAATATAGCCGGAGCGCGGCACTACGGGACGGCCGTTAGCCGTAGAGTTCATCCAGGTGACAGCCTTGTCACGACCGTTGACATAGAGCAGTCCGTTCTCATCAAGGCGCATATTTGAGTTGCCGCCCTCAATGACATACTTCATGATGTCCTTCACCAACTTGCCGTACTTCTTGTAAGCCTGTTCACGACTTACCTCCTTAGCATACTGCTGAATAGCCCAGACAGCCCACAACGGTACATCGGGATGCTCTATCTCATAAATCTTCACCGACAGCGGCTTGTCTTCCATAAACTCGCGCAAGCCTTTCTCTGCGGTGTTCATCACCAGTTCAAAGTAGTCGGTCTCACCGATAGACAGTGTCAGACCAGGCAGAGAGATAAAGGTATCACGCGCGCGAGCCTTGAACCAGGGATAGCCTGCCAGCAAGTAACGGTCGTCATTAGGCTGACGGTTGTGGAACTGATGAGCAGCAGCCACCAGACAGTGGAAGAAGCTGTCACGTCCTGGGCGCAGTTCCATTTCTTTTTGGAACAAGGTCTTCAGCTGGTTACTCTTGATTTCCTTTGTAGAGGCAGCGAAGACGATGCTCTCGCCCTTCTTAATGCCTATCTCAAAGTAGCCAGGTACATAAAGGTCCTCATTTGAGGCATAACCGCGTTCCTGCTCCTTCGGATATTCCACACCCCGATACCAGTCGGGCTGGAAGATGAACTCGTTTTTCTTATTAAACTGCATGTACAGGTCGGGATAGCCGGCATACATACATGTCTTTATACCATTGTCTACTGGATGATACTCACGGCTGGCCGTAGCATTCTCATGGGTAAACTGGCGCACCGAGCGGAATGCCAGGAATGGGCGGAAGCGCAGTTTCGTCTCCGAGTGAGCATCCTCCAGCGTATAGCGAATCAGGATGCGATCCTCATAGGCTTGGAAAATGGTTTCGCGTTTCAACAAAACGCCACCCACACGATACAAGGTGGTTGGCACTACATCACAAGTAAACTCACGGATGTACTTGTGACCCTTGGGGCTGTAATTGTTTCCTTGATACTTGTGGAGTCCGAGATTAAACTCAGCACCGTGCTGAATCACCGTGCAGTCAAAAGATGACAGCAGGACGTGGTTATCATCATCCAGCTCTGGCACGGGAACAACGAGCAGACCGTGGTATTTGCGGGTGTTACAGTCAACGAGCGTTGACGCGCTGTAAGCACCGGAACGGTTTGTTCGCAGTAATTCACGACGCAGCGACTCCTCCAAATTGGTCATCACAGCTTTCTCAAATCGTAAATAACTCATAGTTCCTATTTTAAGGTATTAAATTGTTTTAGATTGTATAATCACCTTCAAAGGTACAGTTTTTTCACGTACTTACAAAATAAAAGGAGCATTTTTTTTCAGAAACGCTCCTTTTTAATATTTTTTAGGGAGATTATTCTGGTATCAGAAAGTTTATGACCTCTGGCTCTACCGTCAACCGATATGCTCCTTCAAGGTGTCCTATGAGTCGTCCGTCGACACCTACCAAGGCGTGTTTTGCCTCTTCCACCACCACTTCACGTGTCCGATAAGGATGCACGCTGCGATGGTTTAGGAAGCGTCCCGTTATCAAGAGCCATAGTCCGGCAAACACCTGTGTCATTTCTGCGTTATAGACCACCGACACATCCAACAGTCCGCTATAGGGCACTGCGCTTGGTGTCTGACCATAGCCAGGTCCATTGCCCACACACATAGTCATCACTTTTCTGTCTATCACATCGCTGTTGATGCGCAGCCTCATCTTATAGTCCATGCGGTGGAAAATCATCAGGAAGAGGCTGACAATAAACGAAAGGGTACGGGAACCCAATAGCGAATGGGTCTGACGGCGCAGGTTCATCACGTCAGCTATCAGCCCTACGTTGACACAGTTCAGGAAGTAGCGGTGCTGTGCTTCATTCTGCTTGTCATGATAGTGGATGCACCCCAAATCTATCTTGCGCACACGCCGTGCCTTCAGCCAACCGATGGTCTGCTCCAGATTGCCCTCCTTGAAGTTCCAATAGCGGGCAAAGTCATTCAGTGCACCGTTAGGAATAACACCTAAAGCTATCTCTTGACGCGCCTTTTCTTCTACCCGCATCAGACAGTTTACGGCATCATTCAGTGCAGAGTCACCCCCCACCACGACAATGGTTTTATACCCGTTATTGATGAGCATGGTGGTCAGACGTTCCACACTGTCGGTCGACTCACTTTGCACGAAGTCATAGTCCACACCTTTCTCGTCAAGCACATGCTGTATCTTTTCACGCTGCTTGGCTACATTTCCTTTCGGGCAGTATAAAACACCCCACTTTGACTGATTGTTTTCCAATTTACGATTTACTATTTATTTAGACATCTCGCTGACATATCTCCATTATTGTCTTTACCTTCTCTTCCATGGGTTGCAGGGCATCAATCCAATGGATGGTGAATCCGCGGCGCTCCATACCCCTGAACCACGTCATCTGCCGTTTGGCAAACTGGTGTATGGCAATCTCCAACCTACTGAACATCTCGTCATAAGTCGTATGCCCCGTAACGTATTCTGTTACAAACTTATACTCCAACCCATAATAGATAAGGTCTTCTGCCGGTATCCCCTCGTCGAGCAAACCCCTCACCTCGTCCACCATACCGTCCTCCAGGCGTTGGCGAAGTCTGCGTGTAATCTTCTCACGGCGAGCCTCACGGTCAATGCTGACACCAATGATGGTACTGTCAACAGGGGGAAGTTCACGGCGCGGAACGGGATGTTCCAAGTTATAGGTTTCTATCTCTATGGCTCGGATTGCCCGTTGACATGAGTCCACATCGGTGGTGTTGTGCATGACGGAGCCTGTCCGTGCTTTCAGCTCGCTGAGCATGGCTGTCAGTTCGCTGAGCGGTTTCCCTTCCAATGCCTTGCGCAAGTTGTCATTCTGCGGCACGGGTGAGAGATGATAGCCCTTCAGTACTGCCTCGATATAGAGTCCTGTTCCTCCGCATAATATGGGCATCTTGCCCCTTGCCCGAATGTCATTATACGCCTCCATGAAGTCCTGTTGGTATTCAAACAGGTTATACTTCGTGCCTGGCTCTCGGATGTCAATTAGGTGGTAAGGAATTTTTTGAGAGGTGGCAGGTGAGAGGTGGGAGGTGGGAGGCACCTCGTAGTCTGCAAGGTCCTTCCCCGTACCGATGTCCATGCGACGGTACACCTGTCGCGAGTCGGCAGAGATGATTTCTCCACCTGCCTCTCCGCCTACTGTTGGCAATGCCACAGCAAGCGCAACTGCCAGCGGGGTTTTCCCGCTTGCTGTCGGACCCAATATGGTAATCATCTGTCGCATTACGTTTGCAAAAGTACAAAAAAAAGGTAAAAGGTAAAAGTGAAAAGCGAAAAAAATGCTGCCACAATAGAAAAAATACAAAGAATTTTGTACCTTTGCACCTCGAAACAACAAAAACAAAAATAACGGATGAAAATTTTACTGTTGGGCAGTGGCGGACGTGAGCACGCACTGGCTTGGAAAATCGCTCAGAGTAAGAAATGTGAGAAGCTGTACATTGCTCCTGGTAATCCTGGCATGGCACAGTGTGGCGAAGTGGTAGAGATGAAGGCCGATGACTTCGATGCCATCAAGCAGTTCTGCGTTGACAAAGACATCAATATGGTGGTTGTAGGTCCTGAAGACCCACTGGTAAAAGGTATCTATGATGACCTGAAAGCCGACCCGCGCACCCAGCACATTCCTGTTATTGGTCCTTCGAAGCAGGGGGCCGTTCTCGAAGGCTCAAAGGATTTTGCCAAAGCTTTCATGACGCGCCACAACATTCCGACAGCTGCCTATGCCACCTTCGACGGTGAGCATCTGAAGGAAGGTCTCGCCTTCTTGGAAACCCTTAAGCCACCCTATGTACTGAAAGCCGACGGACTGTGTGCAGGAAAGGGCGTGCTCATCCTTCAAACGCTGGAAGAAGCTAAGCGTGAACTGAAGAGCATGCTGAGCGGCAGGTTTGGCAACGCCTCCAGCCGTGTTGTTATCGAGGAATACTTGAGCGGCATCGAGTGCTCTGTTTTCGTTCTGACTGATGGAGAGCACTATCAGATTCTGCCCGAAGCCAAAGACTACAAGCGCATCGGTGAAGGTGACAAGGGACTGAACACTGGCGGCATGGGTAGCGTAAGTCCTGTACCTTTTGCCACGAAAGAGTGGATGCAGAAGGTGGAAGACCGCATCATCCGCCCAACGGTCGAGGGTCTGAAAGAGGAAGGCATCGACTACAAAGGATTCATCTTCTTCGGTCTTATCAACATTCTACCTCCTGCAAAATTATTTGGCTCGAAGAAAAACGAGACGGGCGACCCGAAGGTCATTGAATACAACTGCCGTATGGGTGACCCCGAGACGGAGACCGTCATGCTGCGCCTGAAGTCCGATATCGTTGACCTGTTCGAAGGTGTTGCCAATGGCAACCTCAACGACTATACGGTGACTTTCGACGAACGTGCCGCTGTATGTGTCATGCTGGTCAGCGGAGGCTACCCCGAGGAGTATATCAAGGGCTATGCCATCAAGGGACTGCACTCCGTCAATTCTGACAATACGATTGTCTTCCATGCAGGTACGAAGTTGAAGAATGACAAGGTGGTGACCAACGGCGGACGTGTCATTGCCGTCAGCAGTTACGGACAGAACAAAGCCGAAGCCTTGCAGCGCTCATTTGAAGGAGCTCAGCAGATAGACTTCCAGGATAAATACTTCCGTCGCGACATAGGAGCTGACCTGTAAGCACTATTGACAAGAGACTTGCATGGGAAAGTTGTGGCAAAACAAGGTGGCAGGAAGCAGGATGGCACTACCGTTTATGGCAGTGTACGCCGCCTTGATATGGCTGCTGGCTGGTGCCGTGCTTAACCACTGGTGGCTACAGTTGGTCTGCTTTGCCACGAGTTGCTACCTCATGATGCTGCTCAACAATGTCCATGCACTGATACGCATCTATTCGCGCATGGTGACGTGCACCTATATCGCATTGTCGTGTACCGCATGTTTCCTGTTCCCGTCGCTCAACGGAGCTGTTTTCGCCATCTGCATCATTGGAAGCATCTTACTGTTGTATGCCGCTTATCAGAACCACGAAGCGGTAGCATTGGTGTTCTACGCGTTTGCCTTATGGGGCATCGGGAGCATTGTGTTTGTGAAGATTCTCTGGCTCATTCCGCTGCTTTGGATTCTCATGCACTACAACCTCATGGCAATGTCATGGAGAATATGGAAAGCGTCATTGCTTGGGATATTGCTGCCATACTGGTTCTGGGGCAGCTGGCTGTTTTACAACAACAACGCAGGAACGCTGGTCAGTCATTTCAGTGGAATGCTGTCAGCACCTTCTCTCGCTGACTATTCTTCCCTGTCGTGGCCACAAGTTTGTTGTTTCGCATTAACAGCACTCCTTCTTGTTACAGGCATCGTCCACTTCCTGCGGCAGCGTTCGGGAGATAAAATCCGCACACGCATGTTCTTTTACAATTTCATGTGGTTAGGGTTGGCAGGAGCTGTCTACACTGCACTCTTTCCACAAGACTGCGACATTGCATTCAGGTTTATGGTGATTTTCACCGCACCTCTTGCAGCCCATTTCTTCGCGCTAACCTCTACGAAGGTTACGAATGTCGCTTTCTGGAGTACCTGTGCCATAACACTTGCTGTTACGATATTGAATCTGGTGGTATGGAACAACTGATATCTCTGCTCATCAGCTATGGCTATTGGGGCATGCTCATCACGGCATTCATTGCCGGCTCGTTCTTCCCCTTTAGCAGCGAAGCGGTAATGACAGGGCTCCTGGCGGCAGGACTTGACCCTTGGCAACTGATTCTCTTCGGCACCATCGGCAATGTTGCCGGCGGTATGTTCAACTACTTCGTGGGCAGACAGGGACGGCTGGAGTGGATAGAGAAATACCTGCACGTGAAGCAAAAAGACCTGGACCGAGCTGAGAAGTTCATGGCTGGACGAGGAGCATGGATGGGGTTCTTCGCTTTCATCCCTGTCTTGGGGTCTGCCATCACCATCTTATTGGGACTGATGCGTGCCAATATCCCCATCTCTCTGTCAAGCATGGCGCTTGGAAAGTTCTTGCGGTATGTTGCACTTATATATGGAGCGAAATTGTTAATATAACATAGCAGGAGTGAAATTTTTTCTTTTCACGCCGCCCTTTTCACTTTATTTTATTACCTTTGCAGATTGGAATTATATATTTATTTTAACATAGGATGAAACAATTCAGACTCGTGGACAACATAATGGGGTGGCTGGCCTTTGCCATCGCTGCCATCGTGTACTGCTCCACCATTGAACCGACAGCCTCTTTCTGGGACTGTCCCGAATTTATCTCTACAGGCTATAAACTGGAAATAGGACACCCGCCAGGGGCACCTTTCTTCATGCTGACGGCAAATCTCTTCTCGCAGTTTGCCAGCGACCCCAGCCATGTGGCTTATATGGTCAACACAATGAGTGCGCTGCTCTCGGCGGCTACCATCCTATTCCTCTTTTGGACGATATCCCACTTGGTCAGGAGACTGCTCATCAAGCAGGAGGACTTCTTCCAAGCGACAACGCTCAAGGACATCCCCGCCTATAAGTGGATTGCCATTGAGGCATCGGCCATGGTGGGAGCACTCATCTACACCTTTAGCGATACCTTCTGGTTCTCGGCCGTCGAAGGTGAGGTCTATGCCTACTCGTCGGCTTTCACGGCCGTCGTCTTCTGGCTTATCCTGAAGTGGGAAGACCAGGCTGACCAGCCGCATGCCGACCGCTGGCTGGTGCTCATCATGTATATGACGGGACTCAGCATCGGTGTTCACCTGCTGAACCTGCTTTGTCTTCCTGCCATCGTATTGGTGTATTACTACCGTAAGTTCCCTACCGACGACCCCAAACGCGACTTGAAGGGCAGCCTCATTGCACTCTTCATCTCAGCTGTCGTGGTGGCTGCCGTGCTCTATGGTGTCATCCCTGGCATCGTACAGGTTGGCGGCTGGTTTGAGTTGCTGTTTGTCAATATTCTGGGTTGTCCGTTCAATACGGGTGAGATTGTCTATATCATCTTACTGATAGGCATCATCATCTGGGCTATCTACGAGACCTACCACGACCTGAACGAGAAACGACAGAACATCGCATTCCTCATGGCAGTAGCCATGCTGGGCATTCCCTTCTACGGACATGGATGGTCTGCGGCTGTTATTGGCATCTTAGTCCTTGTCGTCTTGTGGTTTGTCTTGGGTTACAAGTCTAAACCTTCCGTTAAAGGACAGAAGCCTCAGGCACTTGTGTCCGCCCGCATCAAGAACACCTCACTGCTGTGTATGCTGATGTTGATGATTGGATATTCGAGCTATGCACTCATTGTCATTCGCTCGGCAGCCAATCCACCAATGGACCAGAATTCACCTGAGGACATCTTCACCTTGGGTGACTACTTGGGTCGTGAACAATACGGACAGCGTCCCCTGCTCTACGGTCCGTCTTATGCCTCGCAGGTGGCACTGGAACAGGACGGTCAATACTGCAAGCCCGTCATGACCAAGGGCGACCCCGTCTGGCAGCGCAAGGAGAAAGCTTCTGCCGATGAGAAAGACGAGTATTTCGTGGTACGCACCAAAGACGAATACAAATACGCACAGAACATGCTGTTCCCACGCATGTACAGCTCGGCACATCGCAGTGCCTACGAGAGCTGGATGGGTGACATCAGCTGTACCGAGTCTGAGTTTGACCGCTGCGGCGAGATGATTACAGTGAAGATGCCTACTCAGTTGGAGAACCTGCGCTTCTTCATCTCCTATCAGTGCAACTTCATGTATTGGCGTTACTTCATGTGGAACTTCGCAGGTCGCCAAAACGACCTGCAAGGTAACGGTGAACTGGAACATGGCAACTGGCTGAGCGGTTGGGAATGGCTGGACAACTGGCGCCTGGGAGACCAAGACCAACTGCCCGATGAACTGAAGGAGAACAAAGGTCATAACGTGTATTACATGCTGCCGCTCATCCTCGGACTCATCGGCCTATTCTGGCAGTCGCTGGCAAAACACCATGGCAGCATTTCCGACCAAACGGGAATACGCCAGTTCTGGGTCGTATTCTTCTTGTTCTTCATGACGGGACTGGCCATTGTGGTCTATCTGAACCAGACACCCATGCAGCCCCGTGAGCGTGACTATGCCTATGCCGGTTCGTTCTATGCCTTTGCCATCTGGTGTGGCATGGGTGTGGCTGCCATCATCGAGCTCATCAGGAATAAAGTGCTTAAGGCGAGAAGTGAGAAATATGCTACCGCACTCGCTGCCTTCGTGAGCATTGTCTGCTTGCTGATACCGGTACAGATGGCTTCACAAAACTGGGATGACCACGACCGCTCAGGGCGTTATACCTGTCGCGACTTCGGACAGAACTACCTGATGTCCCTGCAGCAGCAGAACAACCCCATCATCTTCACCAATGGTGACAACGACACTTTCCCGCTGTGGTACAACCAAGACGTGGAAGGCGTTCGCACTGATGCCCGCGTCTGCAACCTCAGCTATCTGCAGACTGACTGGTACATTGACCAGATGCGCCGTCCTGCCTATGACTCGCCCAGCGTGCCTATTTCATGGGAGCGTATTGAATACTGCTCTGGTACCAACGAGTATGTCTCCATTGAACCTTCTATGAAGGAGGCGGTCCTGGAACATTATCGGCAGAATCCCGAAGAAGCTCGCCAACAGTTTGGCGACAATCCCTTCGAACTGAAGAACATCCTGAAGTACTGGGTTCGCTCCAAGAATAGTGATTTACACCTTATTCCTACTGATACGCTCTACATGACCATCGACAAAGAAGCCGTCCGCAAGAGTGGCATGATGATGGCCAGCGACTCCATTCCCGACCGTATGGTGATCTCGCTGAAGGGTAAGCGGGCTCTCTACAAGGGCGACCTCATGATTCTGGAGATGCTGGCTCAGTGCAACTGGGAGCGCCCCATCTATGTTGCTGTCAGCGTGGGTGATGAGAACTACATCAATCTGGGTGACAATGTGATTACCGAGGGATTAGCCTACCGCATCACGCCCTTCACCACGATGCAGGACGGCAAGCCCCTGCCGGGTGTCAAGAACTTCGATACCGAGCGCACCTATGACAACATCATGCACCGCTTTAAGTTCGGCGGACTGGAACAGCAGGGTATCTATCTGGACGAGACTGTCATGCGCATGTGCTTTACTCACCGCCGCATGATGGCGCGCTTAGCCACTGAGCTCATCTACGAAGGTCACGACCTGGAGGATGCCGGAAATGCCAAGGAGGCTAAGGCCAAGTATGCAAAGGCTACTCAGGTGTTGCGCTATGTCGGCAAGGTGATTCCTACCTACAATGTGCCGCACAGCTATGCTTCCGGTTCACTCGACATGGCACGGGCATGGCTCGCACTGGGTCAGCAAAAGGAGGCTAAAGCCATCATTAACATGTTATGGAAGAATTCCGTACAGTATGCCAAGTGGTACTGTTCACTGGAGGGCTACCGCTTTGACAGTTCGAAGAACGATGTATTGCTGCACCTTTATATCCTGCAGCAACTCGTGTCACTGGTTGACACCTTCGACCAGAAGACGGCCGACAACCTCATGCAACAGCTGGCTGTCCTCAGCAACATCTTCGAACAGAAAGGCGGCAAAGTCTGGGAAGAATAACAATTCGAACATCGAAATAACGAAACATCGAAATAACGAAATAACGGAATAACGAAATAACGAAAAAAAAGGCCGTGTTCATCGAACAACCAGCTATATGGATGCGATGGCTCTATCCTAACGCACTGTGGCGTATGAACCGTCATGAAAGGGCAGTCTACCTGACCTTTGATGACGGTCCTATACCCGAAGCGACACCGTCCATACTGGAGATTCTCGACAGATACGACATCAAGGCGACCTTCTTTATGGTGGGCGACAATGCCCGCAAGTACCCCGAATTACACCAGATGGTAGTCAATGCTGGTCATCGCATTGGCAACCACACGCACAACCACATCAGTGGTCTGCGTTATTCCATTCATGACTATAGCTTTAATGTCGAGAAGGCGAATGCTTATCTGCATACTGACTTGGTACGCCCTCCCCACGGCTGGATGCGCTTTGACCTCTATGCACTGCTATCCCGCAAGTTCAAGATTGTCATGTGGGATCTCGTGACTCGCGACTATTCCAAGTACACCACTGCCGAGGATGTCGTGAATAATGTCAAGCGCTATGTGCGCAATGGCAGCATCATTACCTTTCACGACAGTCTCAAGTCCATAGAAAAACTACGCATAGCCCTGCCACAAGCCATCGAATGGCTCCGTGATCAGGGCTATGCGTTTAAAACCTTCGAGAAGTCCTCGCTGATGTTAGGGTAGTATCACCACACTAACACGGACGCTGCTTCGGCAGCTGGAAGACATCCTGCACTTCCTTCATCTGCTCCGCTGTCATGCCATCGGGCTCTGAACCCATGGAACGGGCACACATGTAGATATTGGCTGCCTTGCAGAGCACATCGGTCTGGTCGAAGGCATCCATGATGTCTTGACCGACGGCAACGGTACCATGTTTCTCCCACATCACCACATCGTGGGTCTTAATCTGCTCCAGGGTAGCCTCAGCCAGTGCCACCGATGAAGGCAGGGCATAGGGTACAATGCCGATGCCGAGCGGAGCAAAGGCCAGGGTCTCAGGAATCATTGACCACAGCACGCGGGTCATCTCGTCACCCTTCAAGAAACGCTTGATATGACTCATGGCCACCAGCTCGATGGGGTGTGTATGCAGCGTTGCTTTATAGCAGGAACCCGTCTCGAGCAGATAGTTCTGCAGGTTCAGGTGTGTGGGCAGCTCTGAAGTGGGAACTACGGGCTCGTCGGCTATCACCTCATACGATGCACAGTCATCGAGAATACGGATAATGCTACCGTTCTGCATGGGCTCTCTTGCCAAGTCACGCATGCGCTTGCCCGTTCCCTTGCAATAGAAGTATTTCCCTTTCAACTGGGGCAGCGTCATACCAATCTGTTTCACTTCCGAGATGGCCTTCATGGCTTTGCACTCGTCATCCATAAACTCGGTCACATTGACGGTGATGTTACCACCGTTACGCTCTGCCCAGCCTTTCTGCCAGAGGTAGCCCGTCACCTCGGCAATCTGATCAATTACGGCCTTCAATGCGGGACGGCCTTCCAAAATACTTTTCATATATATTTTTTTAGAGACTTGTGATAATCTTACTTCTTAC
>CAMNIA010000032.1 GCA_946540105.1 uncultured Prevotella sp.
TGGTCGCCACCGTGGTTCGCCATCATCACGTATTTCAGACCGTTCGACTCAGCTATGCCCACGGCAACAGACAACATGATGCCATTGCGGAAGGGTACCACCGTCGACTTCATGTTCTCATCGGCATAGTGTCCCTCGGGAATGTCGGCGCCACCTTCCAGCAGCGAGCTCTTGAAATACTTCGTCATGAACTCCAGTGGGATGACTATGTGGCGGATGCCCAGTTGGCGGCAGTGCCACTGGGCATAAGGAATCTCACGGGCGTTATGCTTCGAGCCATAGTCGAACGAGACGGCCAGTGCGATACGCTCCCGCTCATCATATAATAAGGTAGTGCTGTCGACGCCACCGCTGAGAATTAAAACAGAATCTTTCATAATTGCTTGCAAAGGTACAAAAAAATCCGTACCTTTGCACGACTTTTTTAGAAAAATATGATGTATAAACCACTTTTCAATCAGCGCAAAGCACTCCGCTTCCGCCAGTTTTCGCGGAAGGGATATGCTCTCTTTGCCTGCTTGGGGCGTGTTGTCACCATTGGTGTGCTGAGTGTTGCCACGCAGCAGACGGCCATTGCTGCCAGTGACAACAACAGGGTGGCTGATGGTTCCGCCACCAGCATGACTGCCGCCGACAGCCTAAGCACGGACAAGGAGGTGACGCTCGAAGACCTGGAGGTCACGGGGTCCCGCGCACCGCTTGCACTTGGGCAAGCCGCGAGAATGGTCACTGTACTGAGTCGCGAGGATATTCAGGCGGCGCCAGTACAAAGTATTAACGATTTGCTGAAGTATGCCGTAGGCGTCGACGTGCGTCAGCGCGGTCCACTTGGTGCCCAGACGGACATCGGCATCCGAGGCAGTAGCAGTGAGCAGATTGCAATCCTGCTGAACGGCATTAACATCTGCGATGCGCAGACGGGCCATAATGCCTTCGACCTACCATGTGACGTGAGTGACATCATCCGCATCGAGGTGCTGGAGGGTCCTGCCGGCCGTGTCTATGGTACCTCATCGTTGGTGGGTGCGATCAACATTGTGACGAGTGAAACGAGAGGTGAGAGACGAGAGACAAAAGGTGAAAGAAATGTTCAGGCGCGCATGGAGGGAGGCTCCTTTGGCTACTGGTCTACCGCAGGCCGCATCAGCCTCCGTTCCCTAGGGGAAGTGTCGGGGATGGGCTCCTCTCTTTCTGCATCATACACCCGCTCGGATGGCTACCAACGCTCGAAGGCGGAACGGCTGAACAGCGACTACCGGGGTGGCAAGCTATTCTATCAGGGTATGTACGACCATGATGACTTCCGCATGAACTGGCATGCGGGCATGTCGGTCAAGGGCTGGGGCTCGAACACCTTCTACAGCGCAAAGTACGACGAGCAGTATGAGCGTACCATGAAGTGGTATGCGGCGTTGCAGGGCGAGACGAAGGGGCGTCTGCACTTCCGTCCGGCCATTTACTGGAATCGTTCTTATGACCGTTTCGAACTGATACGCGACATGGAGGACAAGGTGCCCTTTAACCATCACCGCACAGATGTCTTCGGCATCAACCTGAACAGTTACTTCGACTGGCTACTGGGACGTACGGCCTTTGGCGCTGAGTTCCGCAACGAGGACATTGTCAGCGGCAACCTAGGTGAGCCACTGAGCAGCCCGCATGGACCTTACAAGGTGGGGCTGAACCGCTCGAACCTCTCATTCCACCTCGAGCATAATGTGCTGCTGCACCGCTTCACGCTGTCGGCAGGCATCGTGGCGGTGAAGAATACATGGAACGAGATGCCTTTTACCGTCTATCCCGGTGTAGATGCCAGCTACCGCATCGGCAACGACTGGAAGGTATATGCCTCGTATAACTCGTCACTGCGCATGCCGTCGTTTACCGAGCTATATTATAGCGTGGGTGGTCATCAGGCTGACAAGCACCTGAAGCCTGAGGAACTGCATGCCGTGGAGGGTGGCGTTAAATACCTGACACCCGCCATCACGGCACAGGTCAGCGTCTACTACCACCATCTGCGTAACATGATTGACTGGGTGATGGATCCCTCGACAGCAGATCCTGTCTGGCAGAGCGTGAACCATACGAAGGTCAACACGCTGGGCTTCGAGTCGTCAGTCAGTCTGAGTATGGAGCAGCTGCTGGGTTGGCAGAAATCATCGTTCAGTGTAGCCTACAGCTATAACGATCAAAGCAAGCGCGAGACGGCACTGCTGACACAGTCGAAGCTGGAGTATCTGCGCCATAAACTTGTGGCCCAACTACAGATGCGACTGGTGGGCAGTTTGGACTTGGGCGTGAAGTACCGCTTGCAGAAGCGCACGGGAACCTATACCACTGTCGATGGTGTGCTGGAACCGTACCATACGTATGATGTGGTGGACACGCGTCTGGCGTGGAATGCCGACCGTTATAGTGTGTACGGAGAATTGAACAACCTGTTTGGTCGCCACTATACAGACTATGGCAACGTGCCGCAACCTGGCACGTGGCTGATAGTCGGAGCAAAGATAAACTTCGATTTGTGATTTCCTGAAGACACCATGAGAAACACCTGAGAGCCTGTCAGATGAGACCCATCTGGCGGGCTTTCTCTAGCAATAGTTGCATCAGCGGTTCACGTTCGTTCTCCACCTTGTTGTCTAGTACGGCATCTTTGAGGTATTGTTTCAGCACGCCGACCTCACGGCTGGGCTGAAGATGGAAGAGCTCCATAATCTCATTGCCGTCAATAACAGGTTGCAGCAAACGCTTGTAGTCTTTCTCCTGCAAGTCTGTGAGTTTCTCACGCACCATGCGGAAGTTCTCGAGAAACATTTTCTTTTTAACTTCGTTCTTTGAGGTGATGTCAGCTTCGCAGAGTGTCATCAGGTCATCAATGTCATCACCAGCATCACTCAGCAGGCGGCGCACGGCAGAGTCGGTCACCTCGCTGTCGGCAATGACCTGGGGGCGCATGTGCAGGTCGACCAATTTCTGCACATATTTCATTTCAGCGCCCATGGGCAGTTTAAGCCGGCGGAATAGCTGCGGCACCATCTTTGCTCCGATGGTGTTGTGGCTATGGAATGTCCAGCCTACACCCGGCTCCCATCTTTTCGACTTCGTCTTTCCGATGTCGTGTAGCAATGCCGCCCACCGCAGCCAGAGGTGAGAGGTAAGCGGTGTGCCGCTGGAATTCGATTGCGCAGCAACAACGTTCTCAAGGACTTCGAGCGTGTGGTCGAAGTTATTCTTGTGCGCCTTGCCGTCACGTTTCTCTATGATGTCCAGCGCACTGAGCTCAGGCAGGATAATTTGTAGCAAACCGGCACTTTGCATGTATTCAAGTCCCACGCTGGGGTGGGGTGCCATCATGATTTTGTTGAGCTCCACCTCAATGCGCTCAGCACTTACGATACGGATGCGTTCGGCCATGTGTTGCAGGGCATCAAAAGTCTCTGGCTCAATTTCGAAGTTCAACTGCGTGGCAAAACGGATACAGCGCATCATGCGCAGGGGGTCGTCCGAGAAAGTAATCTCTGGGTCAAGTGGTGTGGCAATGATGCCTTCCTGTAGGTCGGCAATGCCGTTGAAGGGGTCAACCAGTTCGCCAAAGCGCGTCTTGTTCAGACAGATAGCCATCGCGTTGATGGTGAAGTCGCGTCTGTTCTGGTCATCCTCCAGCGTGCCGTCTTCCACGATGGGTTTGCGCGAGTCGTGACTATAGCTTTCTTTGCGTGCTCCTACGAACTCCACCTCCATGTCACACATCTTTACCTGTGCAGTACCGAAATTGCGGAAGACGCTGAGGTGGGCCCGTCTGCCTAACCGTTGTTTCAAGTTCGTGGCTACCTCAATGCCGCTACCTACCACAACCACGTCAATATCATCAGAGGGTCGTTCAAGAAAAATATCGCGGACATAGCCGCCCACCACATAACATTCCACTCCCATCCCGTCAGCCACTTCGCCTATCAGGTGGAAAATATCGTGATCTAGTATTTTTGCTAACGCTTGGTCTGAATACAGCTTCATGGCTGCAAAGGTACAAAAAAAATTAAAGATTAAAGATGAAAGACGAAAGAATAAGATGAAAGATGAAAAATTATTTGTACCTTTGCCACCCAAATAAGTAAACAAAGATGGTGATGAAGCGAATCCTGATACTTTTTGTCGTTGTCGTATGTCTAACGGGTTGCGGTAATCGGCGTGAAGCGCAAAAGCGGCAGCTGCGGCATGACTTGCGGACACAATTCTATGCCAAGGAATTGCGAAAGGTGGAAGCAGAACTGTCAAAGACCGACAGTCTCTTGCAGTTGTCATTGTCAGATCCAGATACGTTGAATGTCCAGAAGCGTATCCGTCTGGACTCACTGAAGTTGGAGGCTGATGTCCAAGGGGCAAAGATACGTTATATCCATAAGAAGCAAAAAGAAATAGAGTAATTTTTTTTGCTGTGTCATCAATAATTTGTAATTTTGCAGGCGATTATGGCAAATAATGAAGCAAAAACCAACGTTCAGTTTGAGCAGGTGATAGCCGAGTGCCGCTCGCTGTTTGAGAAGAAACTCCACGATTATGGGGCCTCGTGGCGCATACTGCGCCCCGCATCACTCACCGACCAGTTGTTTATCAAGGCCAAGCGCATCCGCTCTTTGGAGATAAAGAAAGAGTCGCTTGTCGGAGAGGGCATACGGCCAGAGTTCATTGCCCTTATCAACTACGGCATTGTAGGACTCATCCAGTTGGCACAAGGCTTTAGCGATACGGTGGATATAACTCCTGCGGAGGCGATGACGCTCTATGACCATTATGCGCAGGAGGCTCTGGCTTTGATGAAGCGTAAGAACCACGACTATGATGAGGCTTGGCGGGGCATGCGCGTCAGTTCTTATACTGATTTCATCCTGACGAAAATAGAACGTATCAAGGAGATTGAGAATCTGGATGGTGGTACGCTGGTAAGCGAGGGCATTGATGCCAACTACATGGACATCATCAACTATGCTGTCTTTGGTGCTATAAAACTGGGAGTTGAGGACAAGGAGTGTTAATATATAACAATTGAGAAAGGTCATTGTAAATATAGCCCGACTGGTATTGGCAGTAACTTTCGTGCTGTCAGGGTTTGTAAAAGCCGTCGACCCGCTGGGCACACAATATAAGATAGCCGATTACCTGCAGGCGTTACACCTGAGTGCTTATGCCCCAGACTTTGTAACTTTGGGAATGAGCGTCCTGCTATCGGCAATAGAGTTCGGACTGGGCATCTGTTTGCTCTTTGCCATCCGCCGCCGGTTGGCATCGTTGCTGACACTGCTGGCTCTGATAGTGATGACACCCCTTACACTGTGGTTGGCAGTGGCCAATCCGATAAGTGATTGTGGGTGTTTTGGTGATGCCATCGTGCTGACCAATTGGCAGACCTTCTGGAAGAATGTCGTACTGCTGGTGGCTGCCGTCATCGTGAGATGCTGGCCGCTGGACATGGTGCGGTTTATCAGCCGTAGCAAACAGTGGATAGTCATCAACTACTCTGCGATATTCATCTTAGTGGTGTCTGGGCGGTCTTTATATGACCTGCCATATTTTGATTTCCGCCCCTATCATATAGGGACAGACCTTAAAGCTGGCTGGCAGAAGATGTTACAAGGCGAGGAGTCGCCTTATGCCGATTTCTTTATGGAACGTGCAACCGATGGTGAAGACATTACAGATTCGCTGTTGACGGGTAAGGGCTACCTCTTCCTGCTCGTCGCTCCTCATCTGGAACAGGCAGACGACAGTCAGTTGGACCTCATCAATCAGGTCTACGAATATGCCCAAGACCACGATTATCCGTTCTACTGCATGACAGCAAGCGGCGAGGAAGATATCGTGCGCTGGCAGGACCAGACGGGAGCAGAGTATCCGTTCTGTCATACTGATGACATCGTACTGAAGACAATGATTCGTAGTAATCCAGGACTGCTGCTGCTGAAGGATGGTGTCATCATACGAAAGTGGAGCCACAATAGGTTGCCTGACGAATATACGCTCAACGGGCGTTTGGAGACGCTTGAGATTGGCAGTCTGCCAGAAGACTCCATTCCACAGAAGGTGCTTTATATCTTCTTGTGGTACATCCTGCCCCTGTTGCTGCTCTCACTGGGCGACCGTCTGTGGGCATGGTCACGCTGGGCAAAGAAAAAAGAACAGTCAAGTAAAGTAAATAAATTTTTTAAAAAAGACAAGAAAGATGAGAAAGAAGATTGTAGCAGGCAACTGGAAGATGAACCTGAACCTGCAGGAAGGAGTGGCGCTGGCCAAAGAACTGAACGCAGCACTGAAGGCCGAGAAGCCTAATTGTGATGTAATCATTTGCACACCGTTCATCCACTTGGCATCTGTCGCTCAGGAACTTGATCCAGCCCTCGTGGGTCTGGGCGCAGAGAACTGTGCCGATAAGGAGAAGGGTGCCTTCACAGGAGAAGTGAGTGCAGAAATGGTGAAGTCAACAGGTGCACAGTATGTTATATTGGGCCACTCTGAGCGTCGTGAATATTACAAGGAGACACCAGAGATTCTGAAAGAGAAGGTGCTGCTGGCACTGAAGAATGGTCTGAAGGTTATCTTCTGCATTGGTGAGACGCTGGCTGAGCGCGAGGCCAACCAACAGAATGCCGTTGTGAAGGCAGAACTGGAGGGTAGCGTCTTCAACCTCAGCGAGGAGGACTTCCGTAAGATAGTCATTGCCTATGAACCCATCTGGGCTATCGGTACAGGTAAGACTGCTACGGCCGAGCAGGCAGAAGAAATCCATGCCTATATCCGTTCTATCATTGCTGCGAAGTACGGACAAGCAGTTGCCGACGATACCAGCATCCTGTATGGTGGCTCCTGCAAGGCCAGCAATGCCCCTGAGCTTTTTGCTAAAGCCGACATTGACGGTGGACTCATTGGTGGCGCCTCACTGAAGTGTGCCGACTTCAAGGGTATCATTGATGCATGGAAATAAGTGACAGTAATACGGTGAAGAAGTAAAAAAGAAAAAAGTATTATGAAGACAAGACAATATCAAATATTAAAAACGGTGTTGGTAGTTTTACCTTTTTACCTTTTTACTTCTTTGCCGCTAACTGCGCAGACCTTCACCCAGCGTCTGCAAAAACACAGTGGCAGCCAGGGCACTGTGGTCATTCATCAGAGCGACAGCATTGACCAGTTAGTCAACACTACAGTCTTAGGCAATGTAAACAGGCCCCAGACACCACCATCTTCACCTGCCTCTGGCAATAGTTCTACTCCAGCGGCGAAACCAGTGACGCCTACCACCGCTGACAAGACACCGGCAGGACAGGATGAGCAGGCGGAGGAAATCGCGAAGCCCCGTACCATAAAGGCTATTGGCTACCGTGTACAGGCCTTTGCCGGTGGCAACTCCCGTGCAGACCGTCAGCGTGCAGAGGCCATTCGCAACAGCATCAAGAGTCATTTTCCCAATGTTCCCGTCTATGTCCACTTCTATAGTCCCCGCTGGATATGTCGTGTTGGCAACTACAGAACCTATGAGGAGGCTCATCAGATGCTGTCCAGTCTAAAGAGTTTGGGTTTTGACCAGTGTACCATTGTCAAGGGAAAAATCTCTGTCGCTTCCTATTAACACCTTAATATATTATATGTATCCAGAGAACGAAATTTTCAGAGAAGGGCTTGATGAATTAGCAGCTCACTACAAGGACATCCTGTCACTGCTGGGCGAGGACCCTCATCGCGAAGGTTTGCAGAAGACCCCTATGCGTGTAGCCAAAGCCATGCAGGTGCTGACGCGTGGCTACGAGATGGATGCCCACCAAGTGTTGCGCGATGCCTTGTTCAAGGAAGACTATTCGCAAATGGTCATAGTCAAGGACATCGATTTCTTCTCACTCTGTGAACACCACATGCTGCCTTTCTATGGAAAGGCCCATGTAGCCTATATCCCTAACGGCTATATCACAGGACTCTCTAAGATAGCGCGTGTTGTCGACATCTACAGCCACCGTCTTCAGGTTCAGGAGCGGATGACACTGCAAATCAAGGAGTGCATCCAGCAGACACTGAAGCCCTTGGGCGTCATGGTGGTTGTCGAAGCTCGCCACATGTGTATGCAGATGCGGGGTGTCGAGAAGCAGAATGCCATCACGACCACCAGCGATTTCTCTGGAGCTTTCAATCAGGCGAAGACACGCCAGGAGTTCATGAACCTTATCCACAACAAATCATAAAACCAAATACTAAAGCACTATGGATCAGTTTAACAGAGACACTTACAAGAAAGAGACCCTCTTTCAGGAGTTCTATCACAGTTGTCTGGGCAAGATTATTATCCTTGCCGCCATTGCCCTCATCCTCTTTATCGTTGCCATTATCACGGTGCCTACCGAGAAGAAAATGCTTCAGGCCACGATGGATAATATTCACCAGTGCCTGCAGGACAACGACAGTATCAACAACGACAATCTCGACGAAGACTTTGCCAACGTGGTACGCACCTACTCAGAGGCCGATACCACACTGACCAATCGCGAGTTGTTGAAGTGTTTTTATGAATTCAATACGTTGGAGGTTTATGACCATACGTCTTTCAAGACGGCTTATGTGCGGAACACACGCCATCCGCAGGGTGTCCGTGTAGGCATTGGTGTCTTTGGTGTTGTCATCTCCACGGTCAATTATGAAGACCTCGTGCTGGATCTCGGTCCTGCTCGTGGCGACTATAACGAGCGCTTGGTGCCTCCGCCTGCTCAAGATGAGTATTTCGGAGACAATCCCCACCTCAAACCCTATCACTACAAGGGCAACCCCGACGACTAAATGCTTGTTGCAGGGTGGTCAGTACCTTTAGTAGCTTGCAGTGCAGGGTATGCCTGCAGCAATGACACGGTCGCGAATGGCATCAAGCTGTTCGCGACTGGCTTTTTCCAGACCTTGGGCGGGCGTCTCGCGGTCTATGGTATAAACCATTACCTGCTGAGGTCCTATCTCCTTGACCGCCTTCAGCCACGGTTCTACGAACGCCTCACCAGTATTGTCCACCGATTTCCCCTTACAACATCCTCGCATGAACATCGTCTGGATGATGACATGTCCGTTGAAAGCTTTCATGCGTTCAATGATGTGCTTTACATCATAGCTCCCGTTGGGACGGTCCACTTTGTTGATGTATAGTGGGTCTACCGTGTCCAGCTTAAGAATGTTGTCATCCACCCGCATCAAGGCATCGTGCACTTGCTGGCGGTGAATCATGGTGGAGTTCGACAACACACATACCTTAGCATTCGGACAGTACTTGTCGCGCAACCTGATGGTGTCATCTATTATTTCTGCAAAGTGCGGATGACACGTAGGCTCACCATTACCCGCAAAGGTCAGCACATCAGGCAACTTGTTTTCAGCAACCATCTGTTGCAGCTGTCTTTCCAGTTTTTCGGCAACCTCTTCACGCGAAGGCATCGGCAGGGTAGGGCGATGGTCTGCGTTGAAGCCACATTCACAATAGATACAGTCAAACGAGCATACCTTGCCATCGGCAGGCAGAAGGTTAATGCCCAACGAAATGCCCAGTCGGCGGCTATGTACAGGGCCGAAAATGGGCGACGGATAGATAATCGTACTCATAATTGAGTACAAAGTTAATGCAAAAATGGCGAAATTCCAAAAGAAATTTGGTTTTTCGCTCACTTATTTGTACCTTTGCAGGCAAAGCCTGCGAAACTGCTCACGCTCGGTCATCGATACCAGTATCATGACGCTTGCTAAATCGCAGCTTTGTACGAAATAGGTGTATTACGTCTAAAAGAGAATAATGAGCAAGAATAAGCGCAAAGCCCGCAGCCGCCGTGGTCTGCAGGTCGTTACTTTATGTATAAGCACTACAATGGTGCTCGTGTTGTTAGGAATGGTGGTGTTCTTCGTACTCTCGGCTCACAACTTGTCAGCCCACATGAAGGAGAACCTCACTGTCACCGTTATGTTGAAAGACTCCGTGTCGCTGAACGATGCCCGTCATTTCTGCCGTGACCTCTACCACCGTCCCTATTCCCATAACATTGATTACATCAGTAAGGAACAGGCCAAACGCGAGCAAGTCAAGGAGCTGGGCAGCGACCCTAGCGAGTTTCTTGGCTTTAACCCCTTCCCTGCCACCCTTGAGATTAAGTTGAATGCCGACTATGCCAACCGTGACTCGCTGAAATGGATAGCTAAGGAGATTCGTAAGGACTCGCGGGTGAGCGACATGGCGTATATGGAAGACCTGATGGACAAGGTGAATGCCAATCTCAGCCGTGTCAGTCTCATACTGTTGGTGCTGGCGGTGCTGCTCACCTTTGTGTCGTTCTCGCTCATCAGCAATACCGTGCGACTCAGCGTCTATGCCAACCGCTTCGTCATTCATACCATGAAACTGGTGGGCGCCTCGTGGGGCTTCATCCGCCGCCCCTTCCTCCGTCAAGCCATGGGGGTAGGACTCATTGCCGCCATACTTGCTATTGCCATCCTGGGGGCATGCTACTATGCGTTGTGGGTCATCCAACCAGGAGTCGACGAGATAGTTACGTGGCAGGTGCTGTCTATTACCGCCGGTGCTGTCCTGCTGTTCGGCCTCATCATCACGGCACTGTGTGCGTGGCTCGCCGTCAACAAGTTCTTGCGCATGCGTGCTCGTGAACTTTATAAGATTTAATGTCGAGATAACGAAACATCAAAATATATGGATAAGAAAGATTTAGCTTTCGATAGAGTAAACTACATCCTGCTTGCCATCGGAATGGCAGTAGTGGTGATAGGCTTCCTGCTCATGAGTGGCCCAGGCTCCTCGGAGACAGCCTACGAACCCGACATCTTCAGCACCCGCCGCATCAAGGTGGCTCCGCTAGTTTGTCTGATAGGCTTCGTGTCAATGATTTATGCGGTAGTAAGGAGACCAAAGGATAAGGAGGTAACGAAATGACATGGATTGAGACCATCATCATCTCCATTGTTGAAGGACTGACGGAGTTTCTGCCAGTATCTTCGACGGGGCACATGATTATCACGCAGAATCTGCTGGGCATCCCACAGGGTGACCCCTTTGTCCATGCTTTTACGTTTATCATTCAGTTTGGTGCCATCCTCTCCGTAGTATGTCTCTACTGGAAGCGTTTCTTCCAGTTCGACAACACGCCGGCTCCTGCTGGCAGTACCACGTTTCAGAAGCTGAAACACCGTTTCTATTTCTACTGGCTGCTGCTCATCGGTGTCCTGCCTGCCGTTGTGGTGGGGTTGGCTGCTAAGAAGTCAGGCTTGCTCGACTGGCTGCTCGACAGCGTGGAGGTCGTAGCCGTCATGCTTGTCGTGGGTGGTGTCTTTATGTTGTATTGTGACAAGCTGTTCAATAAGGGCAGTGACGAGAATAAGATTAACGAGAAGCGCGCCTTCAACATCGGACTGTATCAGTGTATATCGGTCATCCCGGGTGTCTCGCGCTCTATGGCAACCATCGTTGGTGGTATGACACAGGGATTGACGCGTAAGAAGGCTGCCGAGTTCTCCTTCTTCCTCGCCGTACCTACGATGGCCGGAGCCACCCTGCTCGACCTGCTCGACCTGCTGAAGGAAGAGGCCTCGTGGGCCACGGCGCACAACATCACCATGCTCATCCTGGGTTGCGCAGTCTCCTTCATTGTTGCCCTGCTGGCCATGAAGTGGTTTGTGGGATTCTTGACGAAGTATGGCTTCAAAGCCTTTGGCTATTACCGTATAATTGTTGGCGGCATCATCATCGTGTTGCTGCTGACAGGACACTCACTTGCAATGGTTGACTAAATGAACTTCACAGAAGGCGAATATATCTTCATCAACAAGCCCTACGGCATGACATCGTTTGGTGCTTTGGCATTCGTGCGAAGCCGCATCTCCAGAAAGATGGGGGTCAAGCGCGTCAAGACAGGTCATGCTGGCACCCTGGACCCGCTGGCCACAGGCGTCCTCATCTTGTGTACGGGTAAGAAGACGAAGGAGATAGAACGCCTACAGCTGGACACGAAGGAATATACTGCAACCCTCCAGCTGGGAGCAACGACCCCCAGCTACGACTTAGAGCATGAGGTAGATCAAACGTATCCTACCGCCCACATCACACGTGAAGTGATAGAGCGTGTCCTTCCCCGTTTCGTAGGTGACATCAGTCAGGTGCCGCCCCAGTATTCAGCCTGTAAGATAGGTGGCGACCGTGCCTATAAGCTGAAGCGCAAAGGCGAGGAGGTGGCATTGGCGGCAAAGCAGATACACATCAGCGAACTGGAACTGACACGCTTTGACCCCGTCAGGATGCAGATGGACATCCGTGTGCGTTGTGGCAAGGGCACCTACATCCGCTCGCTGGCACGCGACATTGGCAGGGCACTTGACAGCGGTGCCCACCTGACAGCCCTGTGTCGTACGCAGTTAGGCAATGTGCGCATAGAAGACTGCCTCACGCTTGACGAGTTCCCCCAGTGGCTCGAAGCCCAGGAGATAACCCCCGCTGCTAACAATTGAATCATCGGAATATCACATTATCGACAACAACAACTAACAATACAGAATGAAACTCTCACAATTCAGATTTAAACTGCCAGAGAATCAGGTTGCACTCGAGCCTCCACATCGGGTGTTCGAGAACGAAGACGGCACCGTTGACAAGGTGTACCGCCGTGATGAATGTCGGCTCATGATTGTACACCGCAAGAGTCAGATCATCGACATGTTTGAGAAAGACGCCGACGGCAACGCTACCGACCGTCCGCTGACCTTCCGCAATGTCATCGACTACTTCGACGAGGGCGATACCATTGTGTTCAATGATACCAAGGTGTTTCCTGCCCGACTCTTTGGCACCAAGGAGAAGACAGATGCAAAGATAGAGGTGTTCCTGTTGCGCGAGCTCAACGAGGAGCTGCGTCTGTGGGACGTGCTGGTAGAGCCCGCCCGCAAGATTCGTATTGGCAATAAGCTGTTCTTCGAAGAGGATGGCCCCATGGTGGCAGAAGTCATTGACAACACCACCAGCCGCGGCCGCACGCTCCGATTCCTCTATGACTGTCCGCATGACGAGTTCAAGCGCGAGCTCTTTGCCCTGGGGTCGGCACCGCTGCCTCGCTACATCGTCAATCATCGTGAGGTGATGCCTGAGGATATGGAGAACTTCCAGACCATCTATGCCCAGAACGAGGGTGCCGTGACAGCTCCTGCTTCTGGTCTGCACTTCAGCCGTGAGTTGATGAAGCGTCTGGAGATACGTGGCATCAACCTCTCGTTCATCACCGTTCACTGTGGACTGGGTTGTTTCGACCCCATCGAGGTGGAAGACCTGACAAAGCACAAGATGGGTTCAGAGCAGATTGTCATCAAGTCCGAGACCTGCGATGTCGTGAACCGCACCAAGCAGGAGGGTCGCAAGGTGTGTGCCGTTGGTGTCACCACGCTGCGAGCCACTGAGAGCGCTGTCGGTACCGACGGCTTGCTGAAGGAGTTCGATGGCTGGACCAATAAGTTCATCTTCCCGCCCTATGAGTTCGGACTGGCTAACACCATGATAGTCAACTTCTACCATCCTGAGTCAACGATGCTTATGGCAACCTGCGCCTTTGGCGGCTACGACCTCATCATGGAGGCTTACAAGCAGGCTGTCGACAATGGTTTCAAGTTTGGCTGCTATGGTGATGCCATGCTGATATTGGATGATTAATAAGAAGTTATGCATAAGGTGTATTTAGGTTTGGGCAGCAACTTGGGCGATAGGGAGCAGAACCTGCGCGAGGCCATCCGACTCATCAGCGAGCGGGTGGGACAGGTCAGGCACCAGTCTTCGTTTCTCCAGACAGCACCTTGGGGCTTCGAGTCCGAGCATGAGTTCCTCAATGCTGTCATCCTCTGCCAGACGGAGAAGACACCACGCCAGGTGCTCACGGTGACACAACAGATTGAGCGCGACATGGGACGAAAAGAGAAAACAACGCTCACCTATCAGGACCGTCCGATTGACATCGACATCCTGCGCTATGACGACCTCACCGTCAACGAGCCCGACCTGCAGATACCTCATCCGTTGATGCACCAGCGCGACTTCGTCATGATACCACTGCGCGAGGTGCTTGAAAAAGAAAATAACGAATTAAAATAGTATTAACCTAACAAAAAAAACAACAAAAGCGTATGAAGAAACTATTTCTGACCATCGTGGCTGCACTTGCTGTAGGCCTGGGTGCGCAAGCTGAAATTGCGTCGACACACTCTGACCAAGGGTCAGACAATCCTTACAAGAAGTACACTGAGAAGCTGCCCTTCCAGATGCCGGAAGTGAAGGCTCCCGTCATCCCTGACCGTCAGGTGAAGATCACCGACTTCGGTGGTGTGGGTGACGGCATTACCCTCAACACCGAGGCTTTTGCCAAAGCCATTGATGCTCTGAGCAAGCAGGGTGGTGGCAAACTTGTCGTTCCTCAGGGTGTGTGGCACACAGGACCTATTGTCCTCAAGAGCAACATTGAACTCAACCTCAAGGCTGGAGCCGTCATCCTCTTTGCTGCTGACGAGACGCTGTATCCCATCATCGAGACCTCGTTCGAGGGTCTGGACACGCGCCGTCTGCAGTCGCCCCTCTCTGCCAATGGTGCCACCAATATTGCCATCACTGGCAAGGGTGTCATAGATGGCAACGGTCAGTACTGGCGCCCTGTCAAGAAAGAAAAGGTCACTGCCAAGCACTGGAAGTCGCTGCTCGCCCAGAAGGGTAGTGTCGAGATGAAGCCAGGCTACTGGGTACCCTCCGAGGGTTATGCCAAGGGTGAGAAGGGTGCCAACATGAATGTGCCTACAGCCAAGACCCCAGAGGAGTGGAATGCCATCAAGCGCTTCCTGCGTCCTGTCATGGTGTCGCTGGTACGGTGTAAGAATGTCATGCTCAAGGGTGTCATCTTCCAGAACTCGCCGGCATGGAACCTCCATCCCCTCATGTGTGAAAACGTCATTGTCGACCAGGTGCTGGTGCGCAACCCCAGCTATGCTCAGAATGGCGATGCCATCGACCTCGAGTCGTGTAAGAATGCCCTTATTGTCAACTCGCGCTTCGACGCAGGCGATGATGGCATCTGCATCAAGAGCGGTAAGGATGCCGACGGTCGCCGTCGCGCCATGCCTTGCGAGAATGTCGTTGTCGAGGGCTGCACCGTCTTTGCCGGACATGGCGGTTTCGTGGTTGGCTCTGAGATGAGTGGCGGCACCAAGAATATCTATGTTAACAGCTGCCAGTTCCTGGGTACCGATGTGGGTCTGCGCTTCAAGTCCGCTCGTGGCCGT
Organism: uncultured Prevotella sp.; assembly: GCA_946540105.1. Classification (GTDB taxonomy): domain Bacteria; phylum Bacteroidota; class Bacteroidia; order Bacteroidales; family Bacteroidaceae; genus Prevotella. The sequence goes on from CAMNIA010000032.1 coordinate 15,325, forward strand.
GGTGGCATTGTTGAGAACATCTACATCAAGAACATCTCCATGACTGACATCAAGACCGATGCCATCACCTTTAATATGTATTATGGTGGCAAGAGCGTTGCCGAGATGATTGAAGACGGCGACAATCCTGACAACACCACCAAGATGCCTGTTGACGAGACGACCCCCATCTTCCGCAACATCGACATCAAGAACGTAGTCTGCAATGGTGCCGGTCGTGCTATGGAGTTCAACGGACTGCCTGAGATGCCTATCGACGGCATCAGCCTGAAGAATGTCACCATCCTTGCCAAGAAAGATGCTGTGTTCACCAACTGCAAGAACATCAAGCAGAAGAATGTCAACATCACGCTGCAGAAGTAGTCTTCTGCCGATGATACATTTAAAAGCCTCGCAACATCATGTTGCGAGGCTTTTAAAT
>CAMNIA010000033.1 GCA_946540105.1 uncultured Prevotella sp.
TAGAGCTCAGACCGCGAGCCTTAATCTCTATCTTCCGTACTTTCTTTATGATCTCGGACGTATCCATTAGGGCACTTCTACCTTATTGATAATTTTCGAGACGATTTCCTCGCTTGTAACGTTAGAGGCTTCAGCCTCATAGGTCAAGCCGATGCGATGACGCAACACGTCATGAGCAACGGCACGCACATCCTCGGGAACGACATAGCCGCGCCGTTTGATGAAGGCGTAGGCGCGAGCAGCCTTGGCAAGATTGATAGAGGCACGTGGTGATCCGCCAAAGGAAATCATCTCCTTCATGTCCTTCAATCCATAGCGATCGGGGTAACGGGTTGCAAACACGATATCGGCAATGTATTGCTCAATCTTCTCGTCAATATATACCTCTCTCACCACCTCGCGGGCTTTGATGATTTCGGCAGCCGTAGTGACGGGAGTCACTTTCGGAAGACTCTCACCAATGTTCTCGCGGATAATCTTCTTCTCCTCGTCTATGGTTGGATATCCAATAACAACCTTCAACATGAAACGGTCCATCTGCGCCTCTGGCAGCGGATAAGTGCCTTCCTGCTCGATGGGGTTTTGGGTAGCCATAACGAGGAAGGGGTTAGGCAGTTTGAAGGTGTCGCTACCGATGGTGATCTGCTTCTCCTGCATGGCCTCCAGCAGTGCGCTCTGTACCTTGGCAGGTGCACGGTTGATTTCATCAGCCAGCACGAAGTTGGCAAAAACCGGTCCTTGCTTCACCTGAAACTTTTCTTCCTTTTGTGAATAAATCATCGTACCTGTCACATCGGCAGGCAGAAGGTCTGGTGTAAACTGAATACGACTGTAGGTAGCGTCTATCAGCTGTGCCAGCGTCTTGATTGCCAGCGTCTTAGCTAAGCCAGGGACACCCTCCAACAGAATATTGCCGTCGCTCAAGAGTCCGATGAGTAATGAGTCTACCAGATGTTTCTGTCCTACAATGACACGATCCATACCTGTCACCAAATTAGTGACGAATCCACTTTGTTGTTCTATCCGCATGTTCAGTTCGCGGATATCAATAGCTTCTGCCATAGTTCTCTATTTTTTCTTAGTTATCTTTTTTCTTTCAATTTTCGTGCAAAAGTAAACAATTCCCTTTGCATATCACGCGCCCGCATACCTAAATAATATTAAAAAAGTTTCCTAAAACTTACATTTTAAGAAACTTTTCAATATGAAGGCACTCTACTTAACGGTTCTTATTCTGTAGGAACCACTGGTGAGTGAACAAATGATAAGCCAAAAGCGAGAGTACCGTCAGCATCATAGCAGTATAGTATAACGCTAAGGAATCTTCATAAAACAAGCCATATCCTAGAGCGATGCCTAACGTCAGCCCCGTCTCCCATGCCAGGAAGAAGGTGCTCTGAGACGTTCCGCGCTGACAGTGGCGGCTCAGTTTGATAAAGAAGAGCAGGAAGCGCGAACCTACCAACCCTGTTCCAAGTCCCATCAGTACGGGAGCAACTGGAGATGACGGATAGAACAGCAAGATGATGGCTGTGGCAAAAAGCATTATCAAGCCGCTGATGACTTCACTCTTCAGTTCTGCCTCGGGAAAAACAAATTGCTGTGCCAACATTGCCAGCAGGAAACCGACAGCCATCAGTCCGTAGAACAGCATGTCGTGGGGTATCGACAATAACAGTCCTACAACCAATGCTATGAACAGGAGGTGCACGAAGAGTACCCCTCCTTGAACCAAGAAGAAGCGGTCGAGTGAAGTCACACGCAACTTGTCATCGGGAGTACGGAAGGGGAAGTTTACCGTTTTTATCAGTAGCAATGCCACCACAGCACAGCCTGCCGACAAACCTACCATGCCGTCAAAGCCCTCGTACTGGTAAAGCAGCAACCCCGCCAAAGGTCCTGTTGCCAATGCGAAACGTGAAAACCACGCCGCAAAGTGGTTTGCCTCTGTACGTTGAGCCGACTCGCTAGTGTCAATAATCAGCGTTGACATCAACACCATTTGTGCAAGTCCGTAGGCAGCACCTAAGAAGAACCGCTGCAACAAGATAATCCATAGTTCTACAAACTCACAACGCAAACTATTGATATACCAAAGCAGTCCTGCGTCTAAGGCAACACCAAAGACAGCCCACATAAACACCACGTTACGTCGGTAATGCTGAACAAGCCATGAGCAATGGGCTCCAAACACATACAGACCAAGTGCAAAGGCTGCGATGGAGAGCCCTGTCTCTTCTGGTGTGAAGTTCTCTTCCTGCATAAACCATTGTGGCAATACAGGAATAAGGACATAGACAGCCATCGTCAGCAACAATGCTGATAAGACTAACAGCCAGAAGTCACGATGCCACAGATGAATATGAACAGGGGTATTCGGGGTGTTCATCCATTAGTATGATTCGTTCTCATTCGGGAAATCGCCACTTTTGACATCTCCCACATATCTGCCAACAGCGTCAGTGATGATTTCACCCAGATTGGCATACCGACGCAAGAAACGGGGCGAGAAGCCTTGCGTCATTCCCAGCATGTCAGCAATTACCAGCACCTGACCGTCGCAGCCGTTGCCTGCACCTATTCCTATAGTCGGGCATTTTACGCTACGAGTCACCTCTGCAGCCAACTGTGCGGGGACCTTCTCCAGCGTAATAGCGGAGCAACCCACGTCAGACAGCAACTGCGCATCGTGCATCAGTTTCTCGGCTTCAGCCTCTTCTTTTGCACGGACGGCATAGGTGCCGAACTTATTGATGCTCTGCGGTGTCAGTCCTAGATGTCCAATAACAGGAATTCCGGCGTCGAGAATGCGCTTGATGGTCTCAATGATTTCTTCGCCACCTTCCATTTTCAGCGCATCGCACCCACTTTCCTTCATGATGCGTATTGCATTGGCAACGCCTTCGGCAACATTCACCTGATAAGAGCCGAAAGGCATGTCGCAAACTACGAGGGCACGCTTCACAGCTTTTACCACACTCTTGGCGTGATAAATCATCTGGTCGACGGTTATAGGAAGAGTCGTGCCATTACCTGCCATCACGTTAGAGGCAGAGTCACCGACAAGGATAACGTCTATTCCGGCGTTGTCAACCAGTCCGGCCATGGTGTAATCATAAGAAGTAAGCATGGAGATTTTCTCCCCTTTCAACTTCATTTCCATCAACCTGTGGGTTGTAACTTTGCGTGTGTCGCTTACCAAATATCCTGACATTTCTATTTACTGTTATACTATTTGTTATTTACTATTCATTTTCTTATTCTACTTGCAAGTCAATGAAGTTGCTGATGACTTTGTCGCAATACGGACGAATGCTGTCGGCTGGATTGGTAGTTGCCAGTCCCATGACAAACATTCCCGCTGCCCTACCCGATTTCAGTCCATTAAAGCTATCCTCGAAGACAACGCAGTCTTCTGCATTGACATTCAGTCTTTTGGCAGCTTTCAGGTAGCAGTCTGGATGAGGCTTGGAGTATTCAAAATCTTCGGATGTCAATATGGCGTCAAAAAGCGTCTTGAATTCAGGGTGATGCGTGTAGACTGCTCCCATCTTTATGCGATTGCTACTGGTGACGACAGCCGTCTTCACCCCTTTTTCCCGCAGTCTTGCCACATACTCCTCGAAGCCTGAAATATATTGATATTCCATCTGCTGTTCATAACGATTCAGACGCTCCGTAATAAGCGCCTGCTTGTCAGCCAGTTCACCACTAAACCACGCATCATAGATTTGCGTTAGTGTCTGCCCCTTGATTTCATGCTCCAAGCCTGGATGTTCTGGATGGAACTCACGACATTGGGCTCCCCAGAACACAGTGTACTGTGGCTCCGTATCAAAAACCACTCCGTCCAGGTCAAATAATGCTGCTTTCATCATCGTCAGATTACGCTACCTTTAGCTTCCATACACGTCCGCCGCGACCACTTATCTGCATACGGACAGAACCGTCAGCACGCAGCATCATGCTCTGTTTTTCTTTGGTCAGCAGGTCTGTTGCAGTCACATCAGCATCCTTCATCTTCAGATAGTCAAAGGCATGAGCAGGTATGTGAACATCAATATCGACATCCTGATCATCGAAGTTTACGGCAACGATTAAGAGGTCTTTGCCAGCCTTTCTCAGGAAGACGTATTGGCGTTGCAGGTGTTGGTTGACGTACATCAAATCGAAGAAGACCCCCTCCGTCACAGCTTTCTCCTTTCGAGCTATTAGTAATGTCTTCTTATGGATGTCGAAGAGCTGCTGTTCGTCCTTCGTCAACTTCTTCTGTGCGGCACGGCATAACGTGTCGATGCTCCAATAGTCGAAGATGGTTGTGCGTCCATCGTTGCCGCTAAAGCCCTCACGATCCATTCCGCGCTCGCCATATTCTTCACCGGCATACAGCATGAAGGGATTCTGCTGCATCAAGACGGAGGCAATCATAGCCGGCACTCCTTTCTTGCCGTCAGCAGCAAAGAAGTCGCTCGCCACGCGTTGTTCGTCGTGATTCTCAAGGAAGTAGAGCATGTGGTCGCGAATGTCATCCGTCTGCTGCCAGGCATAGCTGATGGCTGAGGTTGGCGCATGATGACAGATGACGCTACGCATGGTGTCATACATGCCCACTTTGTCATACAGATAGTCGAAGCCGTTCAGCAGATAGCGTCTGTACTCGTAAGGGTTATATACCTCGCCTATAAACTTGATGTCGGGGAATTCCTCACGAACTATCTTGGTAGCGAAACGCCAGAACTCGGCTGGTACCATCTCCGCCATGTCACAACGGAAGGCATCGACCCCCTTGGAAGCCCAGAAGAGCAAAATCTGCGTCATCTTATACCAAGTTCCGGGTATGGGTGTGAAATATCCGATGCGTCCAGCATAGTAATCGACGCCATAGTTCAGCTTTACGGTTTCATACCAGTCGGTCTGCGACGGTGAACTATCAAAGTGGTCGTTACCCGTAGCTTTTGCAGGCTCTTCCAGATAGGGTTCTTTTTCTCCGCTATAGAGGTCGAAGTATGGCGAGAAGCGCTCCCCTGGACAATAATAGAAATTGTTCTGTGGGTCAAAGCCATGCTCGGGGTTGTCATCTTCACCCAAGTCAATGATGCCTTCTGGTTTGCAGATGCTCTGATACTGACGAGCCACATGGTTAGGCACGAAGTCGATGATGACTTTCAGACCAGCCTCGTGCGTGCGCTTCACCAAGTCTTCAAACTCCTGCATGCGTTGTGTAACGTTCACCGCCAAGTCGGGGTCTACGTCATAGTAGTCGGTGATGGCGTAGGGCGAACCTGCGCGTCCCTTTACGATAGCCGGATGCTGACGAGGTATGCCGTATTTCGAGTAGTCCGTCTGTGTGGCGTGGCGTATGATGCCTGTGTACCACACATGACTTACTCCCATTGCAGCGATGTCCTTCAACACCTTAGGGGTGAAGTCATTCATTTTTCCACTGCCGTTTTCCTCAAGGGTTCCATGCTGCTTGCGCGTCAGGTTCCGGTTTCCGAACAGGCGTGTGAATATCTGATAGATTACAACTTTTTCCATCAGCTTAGATTTTCTGTTATTCTTTGTTATTCAATGCCGTGGGCGGGAACGTCTTTGTTTATTTTGCCTATCATGCCCTGCAAGGCTTTGCCAGGACCGCACTCTGTGAAGTCGGTAGCGCCGTCTGCAATCATGTTCTGTACGATTTGCGTCCAACGCACAGAGCTTGTAAGTTGGGCAATGAGGTTTGCCTTGATTTCAGCGGCATCGGTATGAGGTTTGGCGTCTACGTTCTGATAGACAGGACACTTTGGTGTCTGGAATTCCGTCTTCTCGATGGCAGCCTGCAACTCGTCCTTTGCGGGTTGCATCAGCGGTGAGTGGAAAGCGCCACCCACCTTCAGCGGCAGGGCGCGTTTAGCACCAGCGGCCTTGAGTTGTTCGCAAGCCTCGTTGATGGCATCAATATCGCCAGAGATTACCAGCTGTCCCGGGTTGTTGTAGTTGGCGGGCACGCAAACGCCCTTCCCCATCTTGCTAACCTCGGCACACACCGCTTCCACTTTCTCGTCGGGCAAACCAATGATGGCAGCCATCGTGGAGGGCTGAGCCTCACAAGCCTTCTGCATCGCCATGGCACGAGCGTAGACTAGCTTCAGACCATCCTCGAAACTCAATGCTCCGGCAGCGACCAAAGCCGAGAATTCTCCCAGCGAGTGACCAGCCGTCATCTCAGGCTGGAACTTGTCGCCCATACAGATAGCGCTGATGACGCTGTGCAGGAAGACGGCAGGCTGCGTAACCTTTGTCTGTCGCAAGTCATCGTCCGTACCCTCAAACATGATGTCGGTAATGCGATAGCCTAAAATATCGTTAGCTTTCTCAAAAAGTTCTTTGGCTGTTGCGTTGTTGTCGTACAGGTCTTTACCCATACCTACAAACTGTGCTCCCTGTCCGGGAAATACAAATGCTTTCATTTTTCTTTATTTTAATTAGTTTTCAAATTGCGTTCTATATCTCAATACTGAGCAGGCTTTCCATTTACTCGCTCGTGCATTTTTTTGCAAAATCGCTGCAAAGTTACTACATTTTATGCAAACAGCCAAATAACCTCCAAATATTTTAGTTATTCTTATAAATATGGTACACACGCATAATTTCTTTAAGAATTTCTTTGGTCATTTCGGAAAAATGTTGTACTTTTACACCCAAATTTGAAGATTCTAACTTAAAACGTTGTAATATGACAAACTTAAAAGCTACTATTTATGGTTTGGGAATGGCTGTTGCTTTGATGACAGCATGTACCGACAAAGGACAGCAGCAACTGACGAAGTCAGGTCTGGATGCTGCCCGTTTTGACACCGTTATCAACGAGAAACCGGTGAAGCTCTTCACGCTGACGAACGCCAGCGGCATGGAGGTGTGCATCACGAACTACGGCGGACGCGTTGTCAGTCTGATGGCTCCCGACCGCGATGGCAATTTCGTTGATGTCGTGCTGGGGTTTGACAACATCAAGCAGTATGCCGACACACTGAATTCGCCTTCCGACTACGGCTCCTCTGTTGGTCGCTATGCTAACCGCATTGCTAAGGGGCAGTTCACATTGGGCGACCAGACTTATCTGCTAAAGCAGAACGATGGCGAGAACTGTCTGCATGGCGGTGGCACCTCGGGCTGGATGAACCAGGTGTTCGATGCCGAGCAGGTGGGCGACTCCATTCTGAAGCTGACGCTCGTCGCTATTGATGGCGAGAACGGTTTTCCTGGCACTGTGACGGCTGTCACTACCTATAAGCTGACCGCCGACAATACGCTGGACATCACATGGGAGGCGACGACTGACAAGGAGACCATCATCAACCAGACCAACCATAACTACTACAACCTCTCCGGCGACTTCACACAGGCTGGCTACGACCAGGTGCTTTATGTGAATGCCGACAACTTCACACCGTCCGACAAGGCCTTCATCCCTACGGGTGAGATACGCAGCGTGGAGGGCACACCGATGGACTTCCGCACAGCGCATGCCGTTGGCGACAGCATCAACTCCGACTATGAGCAGCTGAAGAATGCGGGCGGCTACGATCATAACTACTGCCTGAACACCTACAAGGATGGTAAGGGCGACGACACTCAGGTGTGTGCCTCACTCTACTCTCCGAAGACCGGCATCCTCATGGAGATGCGCACCAACGAGCCTGGCCTGCAGGTGTATAGCGGCAACTTTCAGGGTGTAGGTCGCGATGCAGACATCATTCGCAAGCACGGCATCAAATACCCCAAGCACGTCAGCGTTTGTCTGGAGAGCCAGAAGTATCCCGACTCTCCCAACAAGCCAGCATGGGCACAGCCTGTGCTGAAGGTTGGCGATAAGTATTATAGCCATGCGGCATATACTTTTAAGGTGGTTCATGAATAGTAAAATTTAAAAACAAAAATATCAACAACTTATGGATTCCATTATTCAAGCACTCAGCAACAATGGCTTTGCTACTGCTGACTATCTAGTATTTATCTTTTACATCATCATCCTTGTCGGCATGGGTATTTTCCTGTCGCGCAGCAAGAAAGGAGAAGAGAAATCGTCAGCCGACTACTTCCTGGCAGGTAACACGCTTACGTGGTGGGCTGTCGGTGCCTCGCTCATTGCCGCCAACATCTCTGCCGAGCAGTTTATCGGCATGTCGGGTTCTGCCTTCAAGTCGGGTATTGCCATGGCAGCCTACGAGTTGATGGCTGCAGCCACACTGATTGTGGTGGCTAAGTTCCTGCTGCCGCTGATGATTGAGAAGAAGGTGTTCACCATTCCTCAGTTCCTGCGCGAGCGCTACAACTGGGGCGTAGGTCTTGCCTTCTCCATCTTCTGGCTGTTCCTTTACGTGTTCATCAACCTGACGTCGGTGTCTTGGTTAGGAGCACTCGCCATCAAGCAGATACTTGGTCTGCCGGCTATCATGGGTTCCTTCCTCGGCATGCCTGTCGACATGACGCTGATGTGGATCATCCTCATCCTGTTCCTCATTGCTGGTATCTACTCTATCTACGGCGGTCTGGCATCGGTAGCCTGGACTGACGTCATGCAGGTGACGTTCCTCGTGGGTGGCGGTCTGATTACAGCTTACGCCGCGCTCGATGTCATTGGTAGTTCGCTGGGCATAGAAGGCGGTGCCGTTGGAGCCTTCAGTGAAATCTTTACCCACTTGTCAAGTATTTCGGGCGACCACCACTTCAACCTGGTCGTGGAGCGTAACACTGAGTTGTATCCTGACATCAACGGCATCATCGACGAGACAGGTGCCGTCATTGCCAATCAGCCCGGCTCCGACCCTTACTTTGACATTCCTGGCATTGTGGTGATTGTCGGTGCACTGTGGCTTACCAACCTTGGCTACTGGGGTTTCAACCAGTACATCATTCAGAAGGGTCTTGCTGCCAAGTCGCTTGACGAGGCTAAGAAGGGTATGATTTTCGCTGCCTTCCTGAAGATATTGATTCCGTTCATCGTCTGCATACCTGGCGTGTGTGCCTTCTACATCATGAACGGAACCTACGACGGAACTCCTGTCCACGACCTGCTGACCAACCTGACTGGTTCTATTGATCGTTCTGACGATGCCTATCCCTTCCTTATCCGCAACTTCACGCCTGTGGTGGTGAAGGGCTTGTCGTTCGCAGCACTGACGGCTGCCGTCATCTCGTCGCTGGCGTCGATGTTCAACTCTACCTCAACCATCTTCACGATGGATATCTACAAGCAGTTCATCAATAAGAATGCTTCCGAGAAGAAACTGGTGACTGTGGGTCGTCTGACTTCCGTCAGTGCCCTCGTCCTGGCTGTCATTGCCGTTTACCCCATCATGGGAGGTGCCGACCAGGCTTTCCAGATCATTCAGGAGTACTCGGGCTTCGTCTATCCTGGCATCGTGGTTATCTTCGGTCTGGGTCTGCTCTGGAAGCGCGCCAGCGCCATTGCTGCCGTAGTGACGGCAATAGGAACCTTCGTCTTCTCCATTCTGTTCAAGTTCACGATGCCCGACGTTCCTTTCCTGTTACGCATGGGTTATGTGTTCATCTGTCTGGTCATCATCTTCTTCGGACTCTCATACATGTCGAAGGATACCAAGAAGGCACCTGAGGTTCCCGAGAAGACGCGCCGTGTGCTCTTCAAGTGGGCTCACTACTGTCTGGGGTTCTCTACCGCTGCACTGGTGCTTGGTGGCATGAGTTTCCTGTACAAAGACATGCGCGACTTGGGCTTCGAGGCATTTCTCTTCACGGGTGTCTTCCTATACTGCATCTATAAGTTCCTGGTCAGCAATGCCATTGACGAGGTGGAAGACGTGAAATCCATCGGTGTGGAGACAAATATATTCAAGACCAACCGTGTTTTCAACCTTGGTGCAGCAGGTGTCATCATCATTCTGATCATCCTCTACAAACTGCTGTGGTAAGGACATTCAACATATAGACGTTTAATATTTTATCGACAATGACTGCGTTTTATAATGAACATCAGAAAATCTTCGTTTCCGTCGACTGCATCATCTTCGGTTTCGAGGAGAACAAGCTGAAGGTACTGCTTGGACGCCGTCAGATGGATCCTGGTCGTGGCGAATGGAGTCTCTACGGGGGTTTCGTTCGCAACGACGAGAGCATCGACGAGGCTGCCGACCGTACCCTCTACGAACTGACGGGTATGCGCCAGGTTTACATGCGCCAAGTGGGTGCTTTCGGTGCGCTCAACCGTGACCCAGGCGAGCGAGTTGTGTCTATCGCTTACTATGCGCTCATCGATGTCAGAGACTACGACAAGCAACTGCTGGAGCAGCATGGCGTGCAGTGGGTAAACATCAACGAACTGCCTGAGATGTACTCCGACCATCAGGAGATGATACAACAGGCGCGCGAAATCATGAAGCACAAAATCAAGACGTCGCCCGTCAGTTTCCGGCTGCTGCCCCCGCTCTTCACGCTGACGCAGCTGCAGCGGCTCTACGAGGCCGTCAACGGCGAGGAGGTTGACAAGCGCAACTTCCGCAAGCGCATCAAGGAGATGGACTTCATCGAGAAGACCAACCTCATTGACAAGAAGTCGTCGAAGCGCGGTGCAGCGCTCTATCGCTTTAACGAGAAAGCCTTCGAAGAGGCAGCAAAGTTTAAACTATAGAAATTATGTTAGAAGAATTAAAAGAAAAGGTGTTTCGTGCCAACCTCGACTTGGTGAAACACAACCTTGTAATATTCACATGGGGCAACGTTTCGGCTATCGACCGTGAAAAAGGCCTCGTAGTAATCAAACCTAGTGGCGTAGAATATGACGTGATGAAAGCCTCCGACATGGTGGTTGTCGACTTGGAGACAGGAAAGGTGGTTGAGGGCGAACTCAACCCGTCGAGCGACACACCCACACACCTTATATTATATAAGGCATTCCCCGAACTGGGAGGCATCGTCCACACCCACTCCACCTATGCGACAGCATGGGCGCAGGCTGGCAAGGACATTCCCAACATCGGCACTACACATGCCGACTACTTTCACGACGGCATACCCTGTACCGGTGACATGACTGCCGACCAGATGGACGAGTACGAGATGAATACGGGTGTGGTCATCGTCAACCGCTTCCAGATGAGTGACATCAATCCCGTCCACACGCCTGCCGTACTTGTCAAGAACCACGGTCCTTTTGCTTGGGGTAAAGATGCCGACCAAGCTGTCTACCACGCCGTAGTGACTGAACAAGTTGCAAAGATGGCAACATTCTCGTTCCTGATCAATCCCGACACGACGATGAATCCGCTGCTCGTCGAGAAACACTTCTCGCGCAAGCACGGCCCCAACGCTTATTACGGTCAGACCAAGCGCTGACCATGCGAAACAAAGCAACTGACTATTAACAATTAAAATAACAACAAAACTATGTTTGAGAATTTTGAAATTTGGTGGGTGACCGGTGCACAACTGCTGTACGGAGGTGAGACGGTGAAAATCGTCGACGGACACTCACAGGAGATGGTTGACGGACTGAACCAGAAGGGCATCATTCCAGTCAAGATAGTTTACAAAGGAACCGTTAACAGCGCTCACGAAGTGGAAGACATCATGAAGGCCGCCAACTACGACAAGAAGTGCATTGGCGTCATGACGTGGATGCACACATTCTCGCCTGCCAAGATGTGGATTCACGGTTTGCAGCTGCTCAGCAAGCCCCTGCTCCACTTCCACACACAGTACAATGCCGAGATACCCTGGGACACCATGGACATGGACTTCATGAACCTGAACCAGAGCGCACACGGCGACCGTGAATTCGGACACATCTGCGCCCGTCTGCGCATACCGCGTAAGGTGGTCAGCGGCTATTGGAAGGACGAGCGACCCCAGCGCCAGATTGCCGTTTGGGCACGCGTGGCAGCAGCGTGGGCCGATGCTCACGACATGCGCATTCTGCGTTTCGGCGACCAGATGAACAACGTTGCCGTAACTGACGGCGACAAGGTTGAAGCCGAGATGCGACTGGGTTATCATGTTGATTACTACCCCGTCTGCAAACTCATGGACTACTACAAGAAAGTCACCGAACAGGAAGCCGACGCACTCGTCGAGGAATACAAGAAGCTCTACACCATCAAGATTGACGAGAGCGGCGAGGAGATCTACTGGAAGAAAGTCCACAACGCTGCCAAGCAGGAGATAGCGCTGCGCCGTGTCCTGCAGGACGAGGGTGCCAAGGGTTTCACCACCAACTTCGACGACCTGGGCGAGTGGGATATCAACGACCCCAACTTCCTGGGCTTTGACCAGATACCTGGTCTGGCATCACAGCGCCTCATGGCCGAAGGCTATGGCTTTGGTGCCGAGGGCGACTGGAAGTCGGCAGCACTCTACCGCACCGTCTGGTTCATGACGCAAGGCATGCCCAACGGCTGCTCGTTCCTCGAGGACTACACGCTGAACTTCGACGGCGAGAACTCCAGCATCCTGCAGTCACACATGCTGGAGGTGTGCCCCCTCATCGCTGCCGACAAGCCACGTCTGGAGGTTCACTTCTTGGGCATCGGTGTACGAAAGGAGTACACCGCACGTCTCGTCTTCGACTCTAAGGTCGGCAAGGGCGTCACCGCCACGGTCGTAGACATGGGCAACCGCTTCCGCCTCATCGTCAACGACGTGGAGTGCATCAAACCAAAACCACTGCCCAAGCTGCCCGTAGCCAACGCACTGTGGATTCCCATGCCAAACTTCGAAATCGGCACCGCTGCCTGGATTCTGGCAGGAGGCACCCACCACAGCTGTTTCTCTTACGACATCACTCCCGAGTTCTGGATTGACTATGCCGAGATTGCCGGTATCGAGATGCTGCGCATCGACAAGGATACCAGCTACGGCAGTTTCCGCCACCAGCTGCAATATAACGAGGTGTACTACATGCTGAACAAAGCACTAAAGTAACATGACTATGACAGCAAGACAAACCATAGAAGCAGGTAAAGCCATTCTCGGTATCGAGTTTGGCTCTACCCGCATCAAGGCAGTCCTCATCGACGAAGACAACAAACCCATTGCCCAGGGGGCTTATGAGTGGGAGAACCAGCTGGTTGACGGACTGTGGACCTACAGCATCGACGAGATATGGCACGGGCTTGCCGCCTGCTATGCCGACCTGCGCACTGACGTGCGCCGACAGTATGACTGCGACATACGCTCACTGGCTGCCATCGGCTTCTCGGCAATGATGCACGGCTACATGGCCTTCGACGCTCAGCAGCAGATACTCATCCCCTTCCGCACCTGGCGTAACACCAATACCAGCAAGGCCGCTGCACGTCTGTCAGAACTCTTCAACTACAACATTCCACTCAGGTGGAGCATCAGCCACCTCTACCAGTGCATCCTAGACCGCGAGCAGCACGTCAAGGACATCAAGCGACTCACCACGCTGGCAGGCTACATCCACTGGCAACTCACTGGACGCTTCGTGCTGGGCGTTGGCGATGCCTCAGGCATGCTGCCCATCGACCCTGCCACCCACGACTACGATGCCACCATGGTACAGCAGTTCGACGACATCCTCACTTCGGAGGGTTTACCCTTCCGACTGCGCGACATCCTGCCCCAGGTTCTCGTTGCAGGACAGGATGCAGGCGTGCTGACGGCAGAAGGCGCCCAGCGGCTCGACCCTTCAGGCACGCTGCAGGCTGGTTGTCCGCTGTGCCCACCCGAGGGCGATGCAGGCACCGGCATGGTAGCCACCAACGCTGTAAAGCAACGCACAGGCAACGTGTCGGCCGGTACCTCCAGCTTCTCGATGATTGTTCTTGAGAAACCCCTCAGCCAACCCTACGAGATGATTGACATGGTGACAACGCCCGACGGCTCACTCGTCGCTATGGTACACTGCAACAACTGCACCAGCGACATCAATGCCTGGGTTTCCATCTTCAAGGAGTACCAGCAGCTGTTAGGCGTACCCGTCGACATGAACGAGTTGTACGGACGACTCTTCAACGCCGCCCTTGATGGCGATGCCGACTGCGGCGGACTCGTCTCCTACAACTACATCTCTGGCGAGCCCGTCACCGGCGTCTCTGTCGGTCACCCGTTGTTCGTACGCGCAGCCTCCGACAAGTTCACGCTTGCCAACTTCATGCGCGCCCACCTCTATGGAGCCATCGGTGTACTGAAGGTCGGCAACGACATCCTGCTCAAACAGGAGCACGTACAGGTAGACCGCATTACCGGACACGGCGGATACTTCAAGACACGTGGCGTTGGACAACGCATGCTGGCGGCAGCGCTCAACTCACCAATCTCCGTCATGGAGACAGCAGGCGAAGGTGGAGCTTGGGGTATCGCCCTTCTGGCAGCCTACCGCATCAAGCATGGTGGTATGTCGCTCGCCGACTATCTGGACCGCTGCGTCTTTGCCGGTCAGCAGAGTGAGACCATCGCCCCCACCGCTGAGGACGTCGCCGGCTTCGAGCAGTACCTTGCCAACTACAAGTGTTACCTCGCAGCCGAAAAAGCCGTTGAGAACAGCTAACGCAGCCACCCCGGCTCTTTTCAGCTAGGGGGTGAACAATAAGTCACGAAGAAAGGCAGCCACCTCGCGGTACGCTGCCTTTTCGTTCTTTCAAACTTAATGGTTTTTGCCGAGGTAGAGCCTTCTTTTTGCAAATTTCCATTTGCAAGTTACTCATTTTTCTGTCGATTTTTTTCGTAACTTTGCCGTTCGGAACCCCAAAAACTCATTTTTGGTAGTTTTGTCCGCAATCTGTCTATCCTGGTTACGGAATAATTGCCGTACTTTTGCAGCAGATTTAAGTCAAGTAAAAAAAGAAGTTATGAAGAAGACAACGTTCATTCATCGTATTTTGACTATAGCCTTGGCCATGCTTGTCATGTCGTGCAGCTGTGACGAGACGCAGGCACAAAACTATGCGACAATGACCCAGAAAATGAATATCACCATCGACGGCAGGACAGCCTCCGTCACCCTAGCCGACAACAGTGCTACCCGTGAACTGGTGGCAAAGCTTCAGTCGGCTCCCGTCACCGTAACACTCGATACGAACGAGGATTTTGAGATCTGGGGTGACTTGGGCTTCTCGCTGCCTACAAGCAACGAGCAGATCAATGCCCAGCCTGGCGACGTCATCCTCTATAGCGGCAGAAACATCTGCATCTTCTACGGCACCAATTCGTGGACCTATACGCGCTTGGGCAGGATTGACAATCTGACGGGTGACGAACTGAGAACATTTCTCAAGGCAGGCGAAAGCAACATCAGCGTCACCCTGTCGCTCAGCAGTTCTACCGCTATCAGCAACGTGAGTGCCGAGAGGCGTTCTTCGAATGTCTATACCCTGCAAGGCACATTGGCGCAGGCTGGACGGAAGGGCATTGTTATTCATAACGGGAGGAAGACAATAAGATAAAATTTTTTTTGAGCGTTTCGTTGTTTGCTGAGAGCGTTTCGTTGTTT
>CAMNIA010000034.1 GCA_946540105.1 uncultured Prevotella sp.
GAAAGTTTAAAGTTGAAAGGTGAAAGTTTAAAGTTGAAAGGTGCGCCATGCCCACTGTTTAAGGGACTGGGTGACGAGTCCTACGTCTACTTCGTCCACTCTTACTACGTGCCGCTGTGTGCCGATACCGCAGCCGTAGCCGACTACATCCTGCCCTACTCCGCCGCGCTGCACAAGAATAATTTCTACACCTGCCAGTTCCATCCCGAGAAAAGTGGCAAGGTGGGTGAACAGCTGTTGCAGAACTTCCTCAACATAGAGTAATTATAAGTTTCAAGATTCAAGTTTCAAGTCATAAACATCAAACATCAAAAAAATGATAGAACTTGTTCCCGCCATCGACATCATCAACGGTCAGTGCGTACGCCTGACTAAAGGCGACTACACGCAGAAGACCGTCTACCGCGACGCGCCCGCCGAGGTTGCCAAGGAGTTCGAGGCGTTAGGCTTCAAGCGCCTGCACGTCGTTGACCTTGACGGCGCGAAGTCAAAGCACATCGTCAACAGCCAGGTACTTCACGACATCACGACGCAGACACGGCTGGCAGTAGACTTCGGGGGCGGCATCAAGACCGACGAAGACATCGAGACAGCCTTCAGCAACGGTGCACAGATGGTCACCATAGGTTCCATTGCCGTCACAGACCCCGATAGGTTCCTGGGATGGCTGGCGAAGTACGGTGCGGAGCGCATCATTCTGGGGGCCGACGTGCGAAACGGCAAGATAAGCATCAACGGCTGGAAGGACGACTCCACCGAAGACCTGCTGCCCTTCCTGAAACGCTACATCGACGCAGGCGTAAAAAACGTGCTGTGTACAGAGATATCAAAAGACGGCACCCTGCAAGGACCTGCCATCGACCTATACACGAGCGTGATGAAGACATACCCCCAGCTGCACCTTATAGCCAGCGGCGGCGTGTCGAGCATTGACGACATCCGTGCACTGGAGGCTGCCGGCATCCCTTCCGTCGTCTTTGGCAAAGCCATCTACGAGGGGCGCATAGACCTAAGGCAGCTTGTCAGTGAAAAGGTAAAAAAGTAATTGTAAATAGTAAAATTGTAAATCAACTAAATCAATTGTAAATTGTAAATAGTAAAATTGTAAATCAAAATGGGATTGGCAAAACGCATCATACCATGTCTGGACGTAAAAGATGGTGAGACCGTCAAAGGCACCAACTTCGTCAACCTGCGCGCAGCAGGCGACCCCGTGGAACTGGGGAAAGCCTACTCAGAGCAAGGTGCCGACGAGCTCTGCTTCCTTGACATTACAGCCAGCTTTGAGGGCCGAAAGACCTTCACCGAGATGGTGACACGTGTGGCAGAGACCATCAACATCCCCTTTACCGTAGGCGGAGGCATCAACGAGTTGAAGGACGTCGAACGGCTGCTCTATGCCGGTGCCGACAAGGTGAGCATCAACAGCGCAGCCCTACGCCACCCAGAACTCATCAACGAAATCACCACACGCTTCGGTTCGCAGGTCTGTGTCGTGGCTATCGATGCCAGACTTGACGACGATGGCTGGCACTGCTACCTGAAGGGCGGAAGAGAGCGCACCGAGCGCGGACTCTTCGAGTGGGCTCACGAGGCACAGGAGCGTGGCGCAGGCGAGATACTGTTTACCTCGATGAACCACGACGGCACGAAGAACGGCTATGCCAACGAAGCGCTGCGACGGCTCAGCGACAGCCTCTCGATACCCGTCATTGCCAGCGGAGGTGCAGGCAGGAAGGAGCACTTTCTTGATGTCTTCAACGAGGGACATGCCGATGCCGCACTGGCAGCATCGGTATTCCACTTCGGCGAGATATCCGTACCGGAACTGAAGCAATATCTAAAGAACAACGGAATCAACGTAAGAATATGAAAATAGACTTTGACAAGATGGGCGGACTGGTACCCGCCATCATACAAGACGCTACGACGAGAAACGTGCTCATGCTGGGCTTCATGAACGAAGAAGCCTACCAGAAGACGTTGGCAACAGGGCACGTCACCTTCTGGAGCCGCACACGAAAGACGCTGTGGACCAAGGGCGAGACCAGCGGACACTACTTGAACCTGGTCGACATGAAGATAGACTGCGACAACGACACGCTGCTGGTGCACGTGAACCCCATAGGTCCTACATGCCATACGGGTACCGACACCTGCTGGGGCGAAGAAAACACACCGCTGTCAGCCCTCCGCACGCAGGACGCCGCCTCTCCCCTGCCCTTCCTCGCCGAGTTGCAGGACTTCATAGAACAACGGAAACACGAGATGCCCGAAGGCTCGTATACCACCAGCCTGTTTAACAAAGGCATCAACAAGATAGCACAAAAGGTAGGCGAAGAGGCGCTGGAGACCGTCATCGAAGCCACCAACGGCACCACAGACCACCTGGTGTACGAAGCCAGCGACCTGCTGTACCACCTGATAGTCATGCTGACCGAGAAGGGGCTGCGCATCGAGGATGTAGCCGAAGAACTGCACCGTCGCCACGACCCCGAGTGGGACAAGCAGCGCCGTGAAGCCAAGGCCGCAGGCAAGATGAAATAGCGTTTTTTAACATCGAAATATCAAAGAAAACAAACAATAAACACACAGCTATGCTGATAGACTACAAGAAGGTAGACATCTACCACAAAGACGGAGCCCCCGTGCTGAAAGACATCAACTTCCACGTTGACGAGGGTGAGTTTATTTACATCATAGGACGCGTAGGCTCTGGCAAGAGCTCGCTGCTGAAGACCATCTACTTTGAAATGGATGTCGAGGACGAGGCCGAAAACGCCTTCGTCTTGAATCACGACCTGCGCCACTTGAAACGCAAGTATGTACCAGCGCTGCGCAGACAGATGGGCGTCATCTTTCAAGACTTCCAACTGCTGGGTGACCGCACGGTCTATGAGAACCTGAAGTTTGTACTGAAAGCTACCGGATGGAAGAAGAACGACGAGATTGACGAGCGCATCAATGACGTGCTGGAAGATGTTGGCATGCAAGACTTTGCCGACCGCTACCCCCACGAACTCTCGGGAGGTGAGCAGCAACGCATAGCAATCGCACGCGCCGTACTGAACCACCCCAAGCTCATCGTCGCCGACGAACCCACAGGCAACCTGGATCAGGAGACACAGGTCAACATCATTCAACTGCTGCGCCAAGTAACACAAACAGGAACCGCAGTCGTTATGTCGACCCATAACATCGCACTGCTCAAGGAGTATCCGGGCATCGTCTATCGCTGCATAGACGGCAGACTGGAGGACATCACCGAGACCTATAACACGATGGCACTCTATGAAGACGAAGAACCCGAGCAGACCGCAGCCGTCGACTACAGCGTACGTGAAGAGCTGCCCATTTGACAAAACAACAGAAACACAGAAAAAAAACAAAGATACAATTATGAAGGTAATGAAGTTTGGCGGTACGTCGGTAGGAACACCGGCTCGCATGAAGGAAGTAACGAATTTAGTGACCAAGTCGGGCGAACCTGTCTTCGTGGTGTTGTCAGCCATGTCGGGAACGACCAACTCGCTGGTCGAAATCTCCGACTATCTGTACAAAAAGAACCCTGATGGTGCCAACGAGGTCATCAACCAGCTGGAACGCAAATACATGAAGCACGTTGACGAGCTTTACGCTACCGATGCGATGAAGGAACAGACACGCGAGTTCCTGCAGAGCGAGATGAACTACCTTCGCTCGTTCACCAAGGAGCTGTTTACCAGCTTCGAGGAGAAGAGCATCGTGGCACAGGGCGAAATGATGTCGACCAACATGGTGGTCAACTACATGAAGGAGCAAGGCATCAAGGCCGTACTGCTCAATGCACTGGACTTCATGCGCACGGACAAGAACTCGGAGCCAGACCCCGTCTACATCAAGGAGAAACTGGCTGCCGTCATGGAGAAAAACGAAGGCCAGCAAGTGTACATCACTCAAGGCTTCATCTGCCGCAATGCTTATGGCGAGGTGGACAACCTGCAGCGTGGAGGCAGCGACTACACAGCATCACTCATTGGTGCGGCTCTTAACGCCGAGGAGATACAAATCTGGACCGACATCGATGGCATGCACAACAACGACCCGCGCGTGGTCGACAAGACGGACCCCGTTCATCAGCTGCACTTCGAAGAGGCTGCCGAGCTGGCATATTTCGGTGCCAAGATTCTACACCCCACCTGCGTTCAGCCTGCCAAATATGCAGGCATCCCTGTGCGCCTGCTGAACACCATGCAGCCTGATGCCGAGGGTACGACCATCAGCAACAAGACGGAATACGGCAAGATAAAGGCCGTAGCCGCCAAGGACAACATCATTGCCGTGAAAATCAAGTCGAGCCGCATGCTGCTGGCAACGGGTTTCCTGCGCAAGGTCTTCGAAATCTTCGAGAGCTACCAGACGCCCATCGACATGGTATGCACCTCCGAGGTCGGCGTCTCGATGTCTATCGACAACTCGACACATCTGGGCGAAATCGTAGACGAACTGAAAAAATACGGTACGGTGACCGTAGATACGGGCATGTGCGTCGTCTGTGTCGTGGGTGACCTTGACTGGTCTAACATCGGATTCGAAACACAGGTGCTGGAGGCTATGAAGAACATCCCCGTGCGCATGATTAGCTACGGAGGCTCTAACTACAACATCTCGTTCCTCATCCGCGAGGAAGACAAGAAGCGTGCACTGCAGGCGCTTAGCGACACGCTGTTCAACAACAAGGAGGCGTAAATAGTAGCAGGCATCATTAAAAAAAGAAAGAATCAACACAAACTATGAAGGGGATTTTTCCTATAGACAAATTCCAAAGGATGGAGACACCATTCTATTACTATGATGCTGAATTGTTGAGAGAAACACTCCGCACCATCAACGGCGAGGCTCAAAAGCACGAAGGCTTCTGCGTACACTATGCCGTAAAGGCAAACGCCAACCCCAGCGTGCTGCGCATCATTCGTGAGGCAGGACTGGGTGCCGACTGCGTGAGCGGCGGAGAGATAGAAGCCGCACTGCGGGCTGGGTTTCCTGCCAGTAAAATAGTGTATGCCGGCGTGGGCAAGAGCGACTGGGAGATTAACCTCGGACTGGACAACGACATCTTCTGCTTCAATGTGGAAAGCTGTCCTGAGTTGGAGGTTATCAACGAGTTGGCTGCCGCGAAGGGAAAAGTGGCTCCCGTGGCTTTCCGACTGAATCCGAACGTAGGCGCACATACCCATGCCAACATCACCACAGGACTGGCTGAAAACAAGTTCGGCATTCCGATGAGCGACATGCTGAACGTCATCGAGAAAGCCGCCCACATGAGTCATGTCAAGGTGGTGGGACTGCACTTCCACATCGGGTCGCAGATTCTCGACATGTCCGACTTCGAAGCGCTGTGCAACCGTGTGAATGAACTGCAGGACACGCTGGAGAGACATCGCATTCGCGTTGAACACATCAACGTAGGCGGCGGACTGGGCATTGACTATCAGCACCCCAACCGCGTACCCCTGCCCGACTTCAAAGACTACTTTGACACCTATGCCAAGAAGCTGAAGTTGCGCAACGGACAGACGCTGCACTTCGAACTGGGACGTGCCGTCGTTGGACAGTGTGGTACACTCATTACGCGTACATTATATATTAAAGAAGGCACGTGCAAGAAGTTCTGCATCGTTGACGCTGGCTTCACGGACTTGATACGCCCCGCCTTGTATCAGGCATATCACAAGATAGAAAACATCAGCAGCGAGCTGCCCATGGAGGCTTACGACGTGGTGGGACCCATCTGTGAGTCGACCGATGTCTTTGCCAAGCAAATAGACCTGAACAAGGCTCAGCGCGGCGACCTGCTGGCCATACGCTCAGCGGGTGCATACGGCGAAATCATGGCATCGGGCTATAATTGCCGTAAGCTGCCCGTTGGCTACATGAGTGACGAAATATAACACATACACACATGAGAGTTCTTCAATACCATACCGACACCCCGCAGGAACAGCGAGCCGAAGTCATGCAGCAGCTGCAGGACCTGCACTACGACATCCTGCACATTCATGGCTGTTGGCAGTACCAGGCTTGGCAGGTTGCTCGCATGGCCGTGAAACGCGGCACGAGACTGGTGTTCTCGCCGATGGGACAGCTGGAGCCATGGGTCGTCGAACATGGGTATTGGAAAGAGAAACTGCCTAAAAAGCTGCTCTACCAGCGCTGGATAGTCAACAAGGCGTATGCCGTCATCGTACAGGGCAAAATGGAAGAGGAGTGTCTGCTCAGACTGGGATGGAACCCCAGGATTGTCATCATTCGCAACCCACAGCTCACAAACACCACAACGCCACAAGAGGCTGCACGCTTGTTGGACGACGTCTATCGCAAGGTGATGGACTCTAACCAGCTGGAGGTGATGAACGAGCAGACGGTCTACATGTTACGCCAGTTCATCAAGGCTGGCATTACAAGCGACAGGCGCTGGATAGAAGGCGACCTGATTTCGATGACGCAGGAAGACTGGCGCAAGCTGCTCTGCTTTGCCCATCAGGAACATCTGACGGATGTCATCAAGCACGGCATAAATATTCTGCGCTTTGAGGCGCCCGACATCGATGCCGCCAACATCCCCTATTTCCTGCCGCAAGGCTACGAGGAGATGCCTTCGATAGAGCAATCCATCGGTAGCAGCTTCGTATCGGAAAAACAGCGACTGATAGCTACCTTCCGACAGTTCAAGAAGATATGGCAACGCCGTTGTCTAACCATTGCTCATCTGGCTGAATTGGATAAAGAACTGCGGTCTTATCCTGTTGATGAAGGTCTGTTGTGTGAGGAGCTGCAGGAGCGAAAACTGCTGAAGTTGGCTGCACGACTCATGCAACTCATGGCTGATTTTACTGGTCTGACGGAGGGTTTCATGCCTATGCAGCCCCTGAACGACCGCACGACAAAGCAGATGAGAAAACAAATAGAAAACCACTTAAAGATATGATAATACTTAATAAATAGCTATGAAGAATAAAACACATACGAATCGGGATATGCACTACCTGCAACTCCTGTCTACGTCTTTTCCGACAATCGCAGCAGCGTCTACTGAGATTATCAACTTGGAGGCCATTCTGAACCTGCCTAAAGGTACAGAGCACTTCCTGGCAGATCTGCATGGAGAGAGTGCAGCCTTCAAGCATGTATTGAAGAATGCGTCGGGTAACATTCGCAGAAAGGTGACCGAACTGTTCAAGAGCGGCATCCGCGAGTCCGAGCTGCGCGAACTCTGCACGCTCATCTACTATCCGGAAGAAAAGATACAACGCATCAAGGAGGCTGAACCCGACATTGCTGACTGGTACCACATCACCATTCACCGATTGGTTAGCGTCTGCCGTGATGTGTCGTCGAAATATACCCGTTCTAAGGTTCGCAAGGCACTGCCCACTGAGTTTGGCTACATCATCGAAGAACTGCTGCACGAACGCCCTGATGACATTGATAAGGCGGCCTATGTCAGCGGTATTGTCGACACCATCATCTCCACAGGACGGGCCGACGACTTCATCATTGCCATCTGTAATGTCATACAGCGCTTGTCTATTGACCAGCTGCACATTCTAGGTGATATCTACGACAGAGGACCTGGTGCACACATCATCCTGGATACCTTGAAACCGCTGCACTCTTGGGACATCCAGTGGGGCAATCACGACATTCTGTGGATGGGAGCGTGTGCTGGCAACAATGCCTGCATCTGCAACGTACTGCGCCTCTCGTTGCGCTATGCCAATCTGACAACCATTGAAGAGGCTTATGGCATCAATCTAGTACCGCTGGCCACCTTCGCTATGGAGGTGTATAAGGACGACCCGTGCACGGAGTTCTATCCTAAGTTGATGAAGGGCAACGACATGACTGAGAAATATCAACGACTGACGGCACAAATGCATAAGGCCATCTCCGTCATTCAGTTTAAGAAAGAGGCGCAAATCTTCAAGCGCCGCCCCGAATGGCAGATGCAAGACCGTTGCCTGTTGGACTACATCGATTACAAGCGTGGTGTCTTGGTCATTGATGGAAAGGATTACGAGATGACGTCGTGTAACTTTCCTACCATCGACCCAAAGAACCCCTGTGAGTTGACTGGTGAGGAAATGGTGCTGATGGAACGCCTGCACCACTCGTTCCGTGTGAGCGAGAAGCTGCAGAAGCACATCAAGATGATTCTTTCACACGGTTGCATGTATAGCATTTGTAACCAGAACTTGCTGTTCCATGCTTCCTGCCCGCTCAACGCCGATGGCTCACTGAAAGAAGTGGAGCTATACAATGGGGAACGATACAAAGGTAAAGACCTGATGCACAACATTGGAATGTTGGTGCGTGCTGCTTTTGAAAGCGATACGGAGAAAGACCTGCGACTCTATGCCCGCGATTACTTCCTGTATCTGTGGTGTGGCAAGGACTCTCCCCTCTTCGATAAGTCTAAGATGGCTACCTTTGAGCGTTACTTCCTCACGGATAAGAGCATGTACAAGGAGGAGAAAGGCTACTATTTCCAACTTCGTGACTCTGAGGATGTCTGCGATCGCATTCTCGATGCCTTTGGCGTGACGGGTGAAAACCGACACATCATAAACGGACATGTTCCTGTTCACGCCTCGAAGGGAGAGAACCCTATCAAGGCAGGCGGTAAACTGATGGTTATCGATGGGGGCTTCTCGCAGGCGTATCACTCGGAGACGGGCATTGCCGGCTATACGCTGGTGTATCATAGCCGCGGCTTTGAACTGGTGCAGCACGAGCCCTTCCTCAATGCCGAAGACGCCATTCAGCGTGGAATTGACATCAAGTCAACCACGAGGCTCGTTGAACTCTCAGCCCATCGCATGATGGTTAACGATACTGACAAGGGTGCTGAGTTAAGAGCTCAGATAGCTGACCTGCGCGAATTGCTATACGCCTATCGTCACGGCATCATAACCGAGAAAACCAGATTATAAGCAATAGTGATGCATCGTGTCCTTATTTCCCTGGGTTCCAACTGTCAACAGAGTGTTCACATTCAGTGGACCTCTGAACGTTTATGTATGGTGCTGCAAGACGTGTCTTTCAGTAGGAAATTATGGACTGCCGACATCAAAGGGTCAGGACACTGGTACATGAATCGGTTGCTGAAAGGATACACAACGCTTACTGCCAGTGAACTGGAAGTCTTGCTAAAACAGCTGGAAAGAGAAACGGGCAGGGATAA
The DNA here is from genome assembly GCA_946540105.1 of uncultured Prevotella sp. Taxonomy (GTDB): domain Bacteria; phylum Bacteroidota; class Bacteroidia; order Bacteroidales; family Bacteroidaceae; genus Prevotella. The sequence continues at coordinate 9,224 of CAMNIA010000034.1, forward strand.
GGGACGTGTGACGATTGACGCTGACCTTCTGCTATATGATAAGGAGCGCTTTCACCTGCACGACTGGCCACGCACGTATGTGCAACAGCTGCTCCCTGATGTAATGGATGAAAAAAGTCTTTCACAACTAATAAAGAACAAATAAATTTGGCACTTTGCCCACTAATTTGTACCTTTGCACGGAAATTCTGAATCGAAAATATAAATCTCAAAATAGGAAATCAATTTTATGCTTACACTAAAACTCATTACTGAGGAGACTGACCGCGTGATTCGCGGATTGGAGAAGAAACATTTCAAGGGTGCCAAAGAGGCTGTCAACGAGGTATTGGCTGTTGACAAACGGCGGCGTGAAGCTCAGCAGCAATTGGACAAGAACCTGTCGGAAGCCAAGAAGATGGCAGCACAGATCGGAGGACTCATGAAGGAAGGTAAGAAGACTGAAGCTGAAACCATCAAAGCACAGGTTTCTGAGATGAAGGAGACTAACAAGCAGTTGGAACAGCAGATGAACGATGCCCAGGAAGAGATGACTCGTCTGCTCTGCCAGATTCCTAATATCCCTTATGACGAGGTGCCGGAGGGAAGTGCTGCTGAAGACAACCGCGTTGTGAAGTCGAACCTGAAAGAGTGCGGTCCCGATGATACTGTAGGTAACTGGAATGTCAACCCCTCACTCGGCATCGCTAATCCACTGCCCCATTGGGAGCTGGCAAAGAAATACAACCTCATCGACTTCGACCTGGGCGTTAAGATTACCGGTGCAGGATTTCCTGTCTATATCGGCAAGGGAGCACGGCTGCAGCGCGCACTCATCAACTTCTTCCTTGACGAGGCACGTAAGGCAGGGTATACCGAGATTATGCCCCCTACGGTTGTGAATGCGGCTTCTGGCTATGGCACGGGACAGCTGCCTGACAAGGAAGGACAGATGTACCATTGTGAGGTCGATGATTTCTACCTCATACCAACAGCTGAGGTTCCCGTAACAAACATCTATCGTGACGTCATCCTCGATGAGTCGCAGCTGCCCGTCAAGAACTGCGCTTATACCGAGTGCTTCCGTCGTGAAGCAGGAAGCTACGGTAAGGATGTTCGCGGATTGAACCGCCTGCATGAATTCTCGAAGATTGAGATTGTACGCATTGACAAGCCTGAGCATTCCAAACAGAGCCACAAGGAGATGTTGGAACACGTTGAGGGTCTGCTGAAGAAGTTGGAATTGCCTTATCGTATCCTGTTGCTGTGTGGTGGTGACCAGAGTTTCACAAGTTCAATATGCTACGACTTTGAGGTTTATTCTGAAGCACAAGGCCGCTGGCTCGAGGTTTCATCGGTGTCTAATTTCGACACCTATCAGGCCAATCGTCTGAAGTGCCGCTATCGTAACAGTGAGACGAAGAAGACGGAACTCTGTCATACGCTCAACGGGTCTGCCCTTGCCTTGCCTCGCATCGTTGCCGCACTGCTGGAGAACAACCAGACTGAGAACGGCATCAAGGTGCCTGCTGCACTGGTGCCCTATATGGGTTGTGACATCATAGATTGAACAAACAAAGACTAAACAAATATGAATAAGATTATCAGAAAAGAACAATTCTCGGAAAAGGTCTTTCTTTTCGAGATTGAAGCCCCGCTCATTGCGAAGAGCCGAAAAGCCGGAAACTTCGTCATTGTGCGTGTTGACAAGAAGGGTGAGCGCATGCCGCTGACCATTGCCGGTGCTGATATTGAGAAAGGCACCATTACGCTGGTGGTTCAGATGGTGGGTCTGTCATCAAAGAAACTCTGCGCACTTGGCGAGGGTGATTTCGTGGCTGACGTCGTTGGTCCTCTTGGAAATCCTACGCGCATTGAGAAGTATGGCACGGTGGTATGTGCTGGCGGAGGGCTTGGCGTTGCTCCTATGCTGCCTATCATTCAGGCACTGAAGGCTGCCGGCAACCGTGTCCTCAGTGTGATGGCAGGACGTAGCAAGGACTTGATTATCCTGGAAGACAAGGTTCGCGAGAGCAGTGACGAGGTCATCATCATGACGGATGATGGTTCTTACGGCGAGAAAGGCGTAGTAACCGTCGGTATGGAGAAATTCTTCGAACAGGAGCATGTCGACAAGGTGTTCGCCATTGGTCCTCCCATCATGATGAAGTTCTCAAACCTCACCGCCCAGAAACACAATATTCCCTGCGAAGTCAGCCTAAACACCATCATGGTTGACGGTACGGGTATGTGTGGCGCTTGCCGACTGACCATTGGAGGTAAGACGAAGTTCGTCTGCATTGATGGTCCTGAGTTCGACGGTGCACTTGTTGACTGGGACGAGATGTTCAAACGTATGGGTACTTTCAAGCGCGAGGAGCAGGAGGAGCTGGCGCATTTCGAAGAGCATCTGGTGCATAATACTGTGCTCGATGGCTCCCCCATCGAGAAAACTACCGACATCGTGATGGATGACGACCCAACGAACGACACCATCGACATCCTGACAGACCGTAATGCTGCTTGGCGTGAGGAGCTTCGCAAGAGCATGAAACCCAAGGAGCGTACCGCCATCGAACGTGTAGTAATGCCCGAACTAGACCCTGTCTATCGTGCTACCACACGTACCGAAGAGGTCAACATTGGTCTCACCAAGGAAATGGCGATGACCGAGGCAAAGCGTTGTCTTGACTGTGCAAAGCCCACTTGCGTGGAAGGTTGTCCTGTCAACATCAACATCCCGTCGTTCATCAAGAACATTGAGCGTGGACAATTCCTGGCTGCTGCCAAAGTGCTGAAGAACACCTCTGCCCTGCCCGCTGTCTGCGGTCGTGTATGCCCGCAGGAGAAGCAGTGCGAAAGCAAATGTATACACCTGAAGATGAACGAGCCCGCTGTGGCTATTGGCTATCTGGAGCGTTTTGCTGCTGACTTCGAACGCGAGAGCGGCAACATCTCGCTGCCCGACATCGCTCCTGCCAACGGCATGAAGATTGCCGTTGTGGGTTCTGGTCCTGCAGGACTGTCGTTTGCCGGCGATATGGTGAAGAAGGGATATGATGTCTATGTCTTCGAGGCGCTTCACGAAATCGGTGGCGTGTTGAAATATGGCATTCCTGAGTTCCGCTTGCCCAACAAGATTGTTGATGTTGAAATCAATAACCTCGCCAAGATGGGCGTTCACTTCCAGACTGATGTGATTGTCGGCAAGACCATCAGCGTTGAACAACTCGAGCAGCAAGGCTTTAAGGGCATCTTCGTAGGCTCGGGTGCCGGCCTTCCCAATTTCATGAACATACCTGGTGAGAACTCCATTAACATCATGTCATCCAATGAGTATCTGACGCGTGTCAACCTGATGGATGCTGCCAATCCTACTACCGACACCCCGCTGAATCCTGCCAAGAGTGTACTCGTAGTAGGCGGTGGCAATACCGCTATGGACTCTTGCCGCACGGCCAAGCGTCTGGGTGCCGATGTGACACTCGTTTATCGCCGTTCTGAGGTGGAGATGCCTGCACGTTTGGAGGAAGTGAAGCACGCGAAGGAAGAAGGTATCAAATTCCTGACGCTGCATAACCCCATTGAGTATATCGCTGATGAGAATGGTGCCGTAAGACAAGCCGTTCTGCAAGTGATGGAGCTGGGTGAGCCCGATGCTTCAGGACGTCGCTCACCTGTTCCCGTCGAAGGCAAGACTGTTACGCTCGATGTCGACCAGGTCATCGTGGCTGTCGGTGTATCGCCAAATCCGCTTGTTCCGAAGTCTATTCCTGGACTTGAATTGGGACGTAAGAACACGATTGCAGTCTCAGAGGAAATGCAGTCGTCTCGTGGGGAGATTTTCGCTGGCGGCGACATCGTGCGCGGTGGTGCTACCGTTATCCTTGCAATGGGAGACGGCCGTCGGGCTGCTGCCAATATGCATGAATACCTCCAGAAGAAATGAACGGATTGTATACTATCATACTGCTCATACTAAGCAACGTCTTCATGACGCTAGCTTGGTATGGGCATTTGAAATTGCAGGAGTCTGGAACTTCCAGCAATTGGCCGCTGATTGCTGTTATCGTATTCTCATGGGGTATCGCCTTCTTTGAGTATTGCTGCCAGGTTCCTGCCAACCGCATCGGTTTTATTGAAAACGGAGGTCCCTTCAGCCTTATTCAGCTGAAGGTTATCCAGGAATGTATCTCGCTGGCTGTCTTCTGCATCGTTGCCAATATCATGTTTCAAGGCACTCACTTGCACTGGAACCATATCCTGGCATTCTTCCTCATCATCTGTGCTGTCTATTTGGTATTTATGAAGTAAGCGCATGACACTTGACGAACGGCTTTGGAAGACGTTTAACAAGGCGCTGGGGCAATACCAGCTTATTGACGAGGGTGACCATATCCTTGTCGGATTGTCGGGCGGTAAAGACTCTTTATGCCTCTTGGAGTTTCTAGCACGCCGTTCTAAAATCCACGTTCCCCACTTTCGCATAACAGCACTGCATGTGAGGATGCAAAATGTGAGTTACGAGACTGACACCAGCTTCCTGCAGCGCTTCTGCCAAGACCGAGGCGTTCCGTTACACATCGTCACCACTTCGTTTGAGACTTCACCTCCTGCTCATCATCCCTCTCTCAAAGAAAAGCCTGCATGCTTTCTTTGTTCATGGCAACGTCGTAAGCAGCTCTTTCGGCTGGCACAGGAGTTAGGGTGCACGAAGATTGCCTTGGGACACCATCAGGACGACCTTATCCATACAGCACTCATGAACCTTGCCTATCACGGTCACTTCTCAACCATGCCTGCAAAAATAAAGATGCGCAAGATGCCGCTCACCATCATTCGTCCCTTATGCATCTGCAAAGAAGCCGACATCCGTCAGTACGCTGAACTGCATGGTTACGAAAAACAAATCAAGTTATGCCCCTTCGAGCGTAGCACACAACGCACCACAGCAGCCCGTCTTTTTGAGCAGATGGAGCAAGAAAACATGGAGGTACGGTATAACATATTTCATGCCTTAGAGAGCGAAGGGAAACTCATAGAGTATTAAATATCCTTAATTGTCTGCACACAAAAGTCTATATTCTGACAGAATTTAGTACCTTTGCCTATTATCAATTAACTCACTAATATATTTTAATACTATGGCAAAAAAACATTTTCCTGAGTCAGAACTCATTATCAATGGTGATGGATCATGTTTCCACCTTCACCTGAAACCCGAATTCCTGGCAGATAAGGTAATCCTTGTTGGCGACCCTGCACGTGTAAATACTGTGGCAGCCCACTTCGACAGCATCGAGCATGAAGTGTCCAGCCGCGAATTCCATACCATTACGGGTATGTATAAAGGCAAACGTATCACCGCTCAGAGTCACGGCATCGGATGTGACAACATCGACATCGTAGTCAACGAGCTTGACACGCTGGCAAATATCGACTACAACACACGCGAAGAAAAAGAGCAGCACCGCACGCTGACTATGGTACGTATCGGTACTTGCGGTGGTCTTCAACCCTTTACGCCTACAGGGTCGTTCATCGCCTCCGTCAAGAGCATCGGCTTCGACGGCTTACTCAATTTCTATGCAGGACGCAATCAGGTGTGTGACCTTAAGATGGAAGAAGTCTTCAAGAAACACATGCAGTGGGATCCCATCAAGGGTGCTCCGTATGTTGCAGTAGCAGACCAGGAGCTTATCAACCGTGTTGCAGCTGACGATATGGTGAAGGGCTACACCATTGCATGTGGCGGCTTCTATGGTCCTCAGGGACGTCAGTTGCGTGCCGCAGTGGCTGACCCCGAGCAGAACAAGAAGATTGAAGCCTTCGAGTATGATGGCATGAAGATTTGTAATTTCGAGATGGAGTCATCGGCACTTGCAGGTCTCGCTGCCCTCCTCGGTCATAAGGCCATGACTTGCTGCATGGTCATCGCTAACCGCTATGCACAGAAGATGAATACTGACTATAAGAGCTCCATCGATACTATCATCCAGAAAGTTCTCGACCGTATTTAACTATGAATAGCAACGACACCATCTGCGCAGTAGCAACAGCACCAGGTGGTGCTCTCGGCATCATCCGCATCTCAGGCTCACAGGCCTTAGATGCGGTTTCTTCACTTAGCGCCGTTAGTCTGCATGACGCTTTGCCTAACACCGTTCACTTCACGCGGCTTATGGATGGTGATGTTGTCGTTGACGAAGTATTATTAACCATCTTTCATGCGCCCCACTCCTACACAGGTGAAGATTCGGTAGAAATTAGTTG
>CAMNIA010000035.1 GCA_946540105.1 uncultured Prevotella sp.
CGGCGCATGCTGTCCCGTTTATTTTTCCACCATTTTAATTTATTTCTCCACCTCGTTTTCATAATTTATCACTACCTTTGCAGAAATTATTAAACTATTAACGCATCAAAAAGACTTTTAAAGATGAAACGACTACTGACAATGATGACCGCCATGCTGCTGACACTGAACATGACAGCACAGGAAGTGCGGACTCCGGCATTCCCTGGAGCCGAAGGCTTCGGCATGTACACTACCGGAGGACGTGGCGGCAAGGTATACCACGTAACAACGCTTGATGACAACGGTGATGACAAGAATCCCATAGAGGGTTCGCTGCGCTGGGCCGTCAAGATGAAGGGGGCGCGCACCATCGTCTTCAACCTGAGTGGTACCATTCATCTGAAGAGTGAGCTGAAGGTAAACCACGGCGACCTGACCATTGCAGGACAGAGTGCGCCTGGTGACGGCATCTGCGTTGCCGACTATCCCTTTGTCATCGCGGCTGATAACATCATCATCCGCTTTATGCGCTTCCGACTGGGCAACAAGGAGGTGGAACACCACGAGGGTGATGGACTGGGAGCCTCAGACCATGACAACATCATTGTTGACCACTGCTCTATCTCGTGGAGTATTGATGAATGCTGCTCGGTTTACGGCGGCAAGAACATCACCGTACAGTGGTGCATCGTGAGCCAGAGCCTGCGCAACAGCGGACACCAGAAAGGTTCCCACGGCTATGGCGGCAACTGGGGCGGCAGCGGTGCATCGTACCACCACAACCTGTTGGCACACCATGACTCACGCTGTCCGCGACTGGGACCGCGACCGACGACACAGACCGACGAGCGGGTGGACATCCGTAATAACGTGTTCTATAACTGGGGTGGCAACGGCTGCTACGGTGGCGAGGGTCAGCACATCAACATCGTGAACAACTACTACAAACCCGGACCTGGCACAGCCAAGCGCAAGGAGATGATTGAACAGCGTATCGCACAGATTGGTGTCCGCACCTCGGAATATACAAAGCACAACACCGATAACCCTAACAAATGGGATGTCATGTGGCATGTATGGGGTAAATACTTTATTGACGGCAACGTGAACAGTAAATATCCTAACATCACTGCCGACAACTGGACGGACGGCGTATATGCTCAGGTTGATGCCGACAAAGCCGACGGCACATGGACAGAAGAGACGCGCGACAGCATACGGTTGGACAGCCCCATCCCCTTCCTGCCCACCACCACCCACATGGCGGAGATGGCATACAAGCAGGTGCTGCGTTATGCTGGGTGCAGTCTGCACCGTGACTCAGTTGACAAAATGATAGTCAGAGATACTGAACTGGGCATTGCCTTCAATACAGGCACAAAACTTGACAAGAAAGGCAAGCCTAACATTCCTGGCATCATCGACTCGCAAGACGACAACCGTCCTGCCGGAAAGGCGGGTGAGAACTGGAATGCATGGCCAGAACTGAAAAGTCTGCCCGCCCCTACCGACACCGATGGTGACGGTGTGCCCGATGATTGGGAGAAGGAGGTTGGCATGAACCCTAACGACGCTGCCGACGGCAATGCCATCCATGAGTCAACGGGCTTTACCTATCTGGAGATATATCTCAGCACGCTGGTAGCACCCATCATACAAGGTGGCAATGTCGGCGGAAGACTCGTCAAGAAAACTACAACATAAAACACTTGTAATATGAACATAAAACGCTACAAACGCTGTCTATGGGCTCTGATGCTTCTGAGTTGGAGCACTACAAACATAACAGCACAGCAATTACCATACCAGAACCCGAACCTTACAGCAGAACAGCGTGCCGAAGACTTACTGGGCAGGCTGACACTGGAGGAGAAAACCCTGCTGATGATGAATTCATCACCAGCCATACCACGCCTAGGCATTCCTTCCTTCGACTGGTGGAGTGAGGCGCTGCATGGCGTAGGACGCAACGGCATTGCTACCGTCTTTCCGCAATGCATCGGCATGGCGTGTTCGTTTGATGTTCCCTTATTGGAGCGCATCTATACGGCTGTCAGTGACGAGGCGCGAGCCAAGAACAACATTGCCCGTAAAAGCGGGAAGGTGAAGCGCTACCAAGGACTGTCGTTCTGGACCCCTAACATCAACATCTTCCGTGACCCGCGCTGGGGACGCGGACAGGAGACATACGGTGAAGACCCGTATATGAACAGCGTGATGGGACTGGCGGTAGTACGGGGACTGCAAGGAACCACTCGCCTCTCACCACTCACTACTCACCACTATTATAAACTTCACGCCTGTGCCAAGCACTTCGCAGTGCATAGTGGACCTGAAAAGACACGCCACCACTTTAACATAGAGAACTTGTCACCACGTGACTTGTGGGAGACGTATCTGCCAGCCTTCAAGACACTGGTGCAGGAGGGAAACGTCCAGCAGGTAATGTGTGCCTACCAGCGCTTTGAGGGAGAACCCTGCTGTGGCTCAGACCGACTGCTACAGCAGATACTGCGAAAGGAATGGGGCTACAAGGGTCTGGTGGTCAGCGACTGTGGTGCCATTCGCGACTTCCTGCCCCAATGGCATGGTGTCTCCAAGGACAGTGCCGCTGCCGTCTCTAAAGCCATCATCAGTGGTACCGATGTGGAGTGCGGCTCCTTATACAAGAGCCTTCCCGAAGCAGTCCGCCGTGGAGACATCAGTGAAGAGCAGGTCAACGTGAGTGTTCGCCGTCTGCTGAAAGGACGCATCGAACTGGGTGACCTCGACCCCGACAGCATTGTGGAGTGGACAAAGATACCCTCGTCTGTCATCGCCTCGAAAGAACATCAGCAACTGGCACTACAGATGGCGCGCGAGCAGATGGTGCTGCTAAAGAACAACGGTGTGCTTCCGCTCAACGCTCACCATGCACCGCACAACTCTAAAATAATGGTTATGGGACCTAACGCTGCCGACAGTACAATGCTATGGGGTATCTACTTCGGGAAACCTGCTCACACGGTCACCGTGTTAGAAGGCATCGAACGGAAGATAGGGAAAGTGCGCTACGAACAGGCTTGTGATATTACCGATATGACAGTAAGGCTACAGGCCATCAGCGGCACATCAGAGAGTCGTGACGGCAGTACCACACTGGAACTGAAAGAGACCAGCCGCCATACCAACACGATGGCTGACGTGCTAAAAGCTGCCCAAGAGGCAGAGACGGTGATTTTTGTGGGTGGCATCTCACCCAATCTGGAGCGCGAGGAAGCCAAGAAGTCGGCACTCGGTTTCGACAAAGGCGACCGCACAACCATCGAGTTGCCACAAGTTCAGCGCGACATTCTAAAAGCACTTCATGATGCCGGCAAGAAAGTCATCCTTGTCTGCTGTAGCGGATCGGCTATCGGTCTTAAACCCGAACAGCAGGAGACCTGTGATGCCATTCTTCAGGCTTGGTATGCCGGTGAACAGGGTGGTCACGCTGTTGCCGATGTGCTGTTTGGCGACTACAACCCCAGCGGCAAGCTCGCCGTTACCTTCTATAAGGATGACAGTCAACTTCCTGCCTTCGATGACTACTCCATGAAGAACCGCACCTACCGCTTCTTCCAAGGAGAGCCACTCTACCCCTTCGGTTATGGACTGTCATACACTACATTCCAGATTAAAGATGAAAGCCTAAAGATGAAAAGTGACGGCAGCTGCACCGTGACAGCAAAGGTAAAAAACACCGGTAAGCGGGAAGGAACAGAAATCGTGCAGGTATATATTCGCAATACCGCCGACAAGGAAGGACCGCTGAAGACGCTGAAGGGTTTCGAACGTGTCACACTGAAGGCTGGGGAGTGTAAGACGGTAGCTATCGACCTGCCCCGTCAGCGCTTTGAGGGATGGGACACTGCCACCAATACCATGCGTGTCGTTCCCGGAACGTACGAAGTGATGGTGGGAACCTCAAGTGCCGATAAGGATCTTAAGAAGATGAAAGTGAAAATAAAATAACTATTGATAATGATGAGACAAAACCTTTTCATAAAGCTTGTGACACTGCTCTTCAGTGCGATGACACTGCAAGGAAATGCGCAGATTGCCTTCTCTATGACAGACGAGGAGACCGGTAAAAACACCCCCGCAGGATGGACGGCAGTGGAACTGCCTAAGGGATTACCCGCCATCACGGCTGCCAACACCTTCGACATCACCAACTACGGTGCTGCTACCACTTCTGCAGACAATACAGCTGCCATACAGGCTGCCCTTAATGCTGCCGAGGCAGCAGGTGGCGGTATGGTGGTGATACCTGCCGGTGAGTGGATGTTCGGCAGGATACAGGTAGGGTCGAAAACCATCCTGCACCTCTGTGAAGGAGCAACACTGAAGCTGTTGGCATACAGTGACCAGCCCAACCACACCACGAAGGATCCGTATATCACAGGAAAGAATGGTGCCTCGGATATTGTCATCGAGGGCGAGAGTAAAGAGACCAGCATCATTGACGGTCAGGGCGGTCCTTGGTGGGATGCCCTCGAACAAGGGGAGAGCGGTCTGCAGCGCGGTGCGCTCATCCGCTTCTACCAGGGCAGCCGCTACCTGTTTCGCAACTTCCGCATGCAGAATGCCCCCAGCACCAATCTGACACTTGGGAACAGTGGTAAAGGCACCCACAACACAGTTCACGATGTGAGCATCTATGCCCCTTCGTCACATGCCAGCGACCCCTCGCATAACACCGACGGCATACCCATCTGGGCTGCCTATGCCAATATCTACAACTGTGACATCGACACCGGTGATGACAACGTGGTAACAGACAGCAATGCACAGTATATTCATGTATGGAACTGCCACTTCAAGGCTGGTCATGGAGCCTCGTTGGGCAGCTATACACAAAACATGCACGACATCATCTATGAAGGCATTACTTTCGAGGGCACCGACTGCGGCTTCCGTCTGAAGTCGAACCGCGACAGGAGTGGTGATGTATATAACCTGACATTCCGTAATAGTACCATGACAGGGGTGACATGCCCCATCATGATTACAGCATGGTACGACCAACTGCCCGAGAGTCCTGAAGCGGCTGCCGCCTCACCCGAGAGCCTTATCAGTACGACACCGAAGTTTCGTGACATCACTTTCGAGAATATCACTGCAAAGGGCTATAACGGAACTGCCTCCGGCAAAAACGGCTATGGCATCTTCATCTACGGCCGACCGGAGAGCTTGGTAAAGAATGTCAGCTTTAAGAATGTACACATACGGCAGGGCGGCGGTATGAAGCTGAACTTCTGTGAGGGTGTCACCTTCGACGAGGATTGTTGGTATGCCAAGACCCTTACCGGTAAAACATCAACGAAGGAAGGCATCACCGATGTCATTGATGAACAATATGCGTGTAGCTACACGTGGAATGGCACACAGCCCGATGTCGTTGTCACTGATGTCGTACTGAGTGGTTCGACATACGAGTCTTCAACTTCGGATAGCTATATCTTCAAGAACGGATACAGCATTACCAACAAGAATGGCAAGACGTATGGTTCAGGAACCAGTGCTACCGTCAAGTACAGCGCTGCCGTACAATACACCATCGTGCCTCCAAGCGGCAAGACCATCAGTGCCCTGACGTTTACCGGCTATAGCAACTACGATGAAGGCAGCTACCTGAAGGAGGTCAACGGAACGGAATACGGCGAGACGGAATATACCTATGTCCACGATAGCAACAAGTCGCACTTCACAACCTATACCATCACCCTACCCGAAGCCGTTACCGGTCCCGTCACATTCACCCCTGGCGGCAAGCAGGCATGCTTTATCATCACAGTGACAGAGGAAGCAAGTACATCGGGTATCACAGAAACCCGCCAGTCTGTAAACTCCAGACCCCAAACTTCCTACAACCTCATGGGACAACCCGTGGGAGAAGCATACAAGGGTATCGTCGTGAAAGACGGAAAAAAATGGTTTAAGAAGTAAGAAACAAACTAAAGAGCAGCACTGAGCAACCAGACAAGGTATGCCAGATAACCCACTACGAGCAGGGCTCCCTCCCAACGCTCTACCGTATAACGGGTACGGGAGAAGAACCACACTAGGGCAATAGAGACAAGCATCACTGCCGTATCAACGGTGGTGATGCCTTGTATCTGGAGCGGACTGATAGTTGCCGTCAATCCCATAATCATCAGAATATTGAAGACATTAGAGCCGATGACATTGCCGATGGCAATAGCCGACTGTCCCTTGCGGGCAGCAACGACACTGGTAGCCAGTTCCGGCAGCGAGGTACCACCAGCAACAATGGTCAAGCCGACAACAGCCTCACTGATTCCCAGGGCGATAGCGACATTGGAGGCGTGGTCAACAAAAACATTGGAGCCAACCACCAGACATACAAGACCAAAGACAACATACAGGATTTGTGTACCAAGAGAGGTGGAGTTAGTGTTCTGTTCTTGCTCCTGTGCATCAGCAGCCAACGCCTCGCTATTTCCATGCCGCATCTGCTTAGCAACAGAGAGACTATAGGTCATAAAGGCTGCGAAGCCTATCAGCAAGACGATGCCGTCGATACGACTCAGGCTGTTGTCGAGTGCTATCATGGTCAGCAGCACAGAAGCGCCAACGGCAAAGGGGATATCTTTCCGAACTGTTGCGCGACTAATCGTCATCGGTGCCACCATAGCGGCACACCCCACAATGAGCATCGCATTCATGGTGTTGGAGCCTACTACATTACCTATAGCCATATCGGGTGTTCCCTTCAGTGCCGACACAAAGCTCACGAACAACTCGGGAGCCGAAGTGCCAGCAGCCACGATGGTCAGTCCGATGATAATCTCAGGTACATTCATCCTTCGTGCCAAAGCAGAGGCTCCTTCCGTCAGTTTGTCGGCACCTGCCAATACACAGTAAATACCTAAAACAATAAATAAAATATCCCCTAACATACTATTCACTTGTTTTCTGTTGCCGTTCGTTATTCGTCATCATCATCCCAGTCGAAGTCATCAAAGAAGTCGCCTTCCAAGGATGGTCCCACGAACTCATCGAGTGCCCGACGGTCTTTCTTCGTAGGACGACCGGTGCCACGCTGCCGATTGATGAATCCACTGATGCGGTTCATCTCCAGCAGTTCGTATTGATCCTGAGGTGTTACGTTTTCATAAATCTCAGGAATGAGCTTTGCTCCTACGCGCTGCTCGATGGTCTTCAAGATCTTAAAGGAGTAGGTCACGGGCGGTTTGCGCACGCTCACCACCTCGCCAACCTTTACCATGCGGGATGGTTTTACGTTCATACCCGCAATGGTGACACGACCGTTCTTGATAGCGTCGGCAGCGATAGAACGCGTCTTGAAGATGCGGGCTGCCCATAACCACTTGTCTACTCGTGCTTCGTTCATCCCTTTCCTAACTTATTATACTGATTCATGGTAAAGTCGATACCCGACAAGACAAAACTCTTGATGATATCGACCCCCAAGGTGATGGCGGGCTGTAGCTTCTCCAGTTCCTCGGCCGAGAAGCGTCCGAGCACATGGTCAATCTGCATTCCCATAGGATAGTCGTTGCCTATACCCATGCGGAGTCGGGCATACTGCTGACCTATAAGCTGCTGGATATGTCCCAATCCATTATGACCGCCATTGGAGCCACTGGCTTTCAGGCGGTACTGTCCGAGAGGTATCGCCACATCATCACTGACAACCAACAGGCGTGATGTGTCTATATTCTCCTGATTAAGCCAATAGCGCACGGCATTACCACTCAGGTTCATGAAGGTAGTAGGTTTCAGAAGGAATACTTTCCGCCCCTTCAACGAGGTCTCACCAACAAAGCCATAACGCTTGTCGGCAAAAACGATATTGGACGCCTTAGCAAAAGCGTCCAATACCATAAATCCTGTATTGTGGCGGGTTCCGGCATACTCTTCGCCGGGATTTCCCAAGCCTACAATTAAGTACTTATCCATTACTCAGCAGCTTCTTCTGCATTAGCAGCAGCCGAACGAGAAGCACGGGTAGCCTTGACGGAGCATACGATAACCTCTTTCGAAGTAGCAATCTCCAGGCCCTCGAAGCTCAGCTGACCAACCTTGATGGCCTTGCCCAGCTGCAAGTCGGTAACGTCGATGTCCAGCTTCTCAGGAATCTGCTTGTAAGGAGCGGTAACGTCAATCTTACGGATAGAGAGGTTCAGACGACCACCATCACGTACACCCTGAGCGTGACCAGTCAGGTTAACGGGGATACCAACGGTGATAGCTTTCGTCTCGTTAATCTCGTAGAAGTCTGCATGCAGCAGTGCGTCGGTTGTGGGATGGAACTGGAGCTCCTTGATAATAGCCTTGTGCTCCTTACCGTCAATGTTCAGGTTAACGACATATACATGAGGAGAATAAACAGCCTTACGCAGCTCAGCAGCAGATGCTGAGAATGCCATAGCCTCAGGCAGGCCGTTCTTATCCTTCTGTTCGCCATACAGATTGCAGGGTACCATACCCTCCTTGCGAAGCTGCTTTGAGGCCTTCTTGCCTACGTCGGTGCGCTTCTGACCACTTACGTTAATCTCTTTCATAATTTAAAAATGTGTTACTCTAAAATTAAGTATTTGTGCTTAATCCACCATCACACGATGCGAAAAGCGGCTGCAAAGGTACGAACTTTTTTATGAATAAAAAAATAAAAGAATAAAAAAATGAAACTATTAGTCCTATAAATTTGGTTTTTTTCTCACTTCTTTGTATCTTTGCACGCTGATAAGAGTATCAAATAGCTATTCAGAAGTAATTATGATCAACAGAGAACTCATTAGAATTAAAGTAGTCCAGTTAACCTATGCATACTATCAAAACGGTAGCAAGAACATTGATACGGCAGAGAAAGAGCTGCTGTTCAGCCTCTCAAAGGCATACGATTTGTACAACTACCTGCTGTCGCTTATTGTAGGTATCACACAAGAAGCACGCCGCCACTTGGAGGTAGCGCAGTCGAGAGCCCAGCGAGAGGGACTGCCGATGCCGTCGCAGCGCTTTGCCTACAACCGCTTTGCCATGCAGTTAGAGGAGAACCGCATGCTGAACGACTTCATGGAGACACAGAAGAAGAACTGGAACGACGAACCTGAATTCCTAAAGAAGATATATACGCTGATTACGGAAAGCGAGATTTACAAAGACTACATGGCTGCTCCAGAGGACGACTATGCTGCCGACCGTGAAGTATGGCGTAAGATATACCGCACGCTGATACAAGAGAATGCTGACTTGGACGCGCTGTTGGAGGAAGACAGCCTGTACTGGAATGATGACAAGGAGATAGTTGACACCTTTGTGCTGAAGACCATCAAACGCTTCGAAGAGAAAAACAAGGGCAATCAGGAACTGCTGCCCGAGTACGACTCGGAGGATGACAAGGAGTATGCCCGCAAGCTGTTCCGCGCCACCATCATGAATGCCGACGAGTATCAGCACTACATGAGTGAGGCTTCGCGCAACTGGGATTTCTCGCGTCTGGCTTATATGGACATTGTCATCATGCAGATTGCCATTGCCGAGATGGTTACCTTCCCCAGCATTCCCGTCAGCGTCACTATCAACGAGTACGTAGAACTGGCAAAGCTCTACTCCACCCCACGCAGTGCCAGCTACATTAACGGAATGCTGGATGCCATTGCCCGCCACCTGATACAGACGGGACGGCTGCTGAAGCACATAGGCGAAAAGAAATAGAAGCCCCGCGTTTTGCGGTTCACCCGCAAATACCAAAAACATCGAAATAACAAAACAATAAAAACAACCACAATTATGACACAAATTATTCTCGCTGCTCAGTCAGCACAACAGTCCGCAGGAGGACTGGGCGCAATTTTAGGTAATCCAATATTTATGATTCTGCTGATGTTCATCATCCTGTACTTCTTCATGATACGTCCGCAGAACAAGCGCCGCAAGGAGATTCAGAACTTCCAGAACTCGCTGACGGAAGGAACGCAGGTGTTTACGAGCGGTGGCATCTATGGCACCGTCAAGAAGATTGATTTGGCTACAGGCACCGTAGAGGTGAAGATTGCCGACGGCGTCGTTGTCAAAGTTGACAAGAGCTGCGTCTACAAAGACAATGCCAGTTCACCGAACCAGGGACAGTAACATCACGTCACAGCGAGGTGGGTATTAGGAGTATATACGAGTACATCAGAAACTTCTTGTTCAGTAACATGAACAAGCAGTTTCTTGTTTTTTTATTCTTCCTAATCCTGTCGGGCATCTTCTGGCTGATGATGACGCTGAACGAGACCTACGAGCAGGAAATTAAGATTCCTACGCGTGTGGTCGGTATCCCTAAGAACATCGTTCTCACCTCGGCTGCCACTGATACCGTACGAGTTACGGTACGCGACAAAGGCTGGGTGATTATGGCGTACCTCTATACCGACAAGCGCAAGCCTATCAGTATTCCGTACAAAACCTACGACCGTGGTAGCGGAAAAGGCAGCGTGGGAGCCAACGACCTGAAGAAACTGATAGAACAGAATCTGGAGGCCTCGACGAAGGTCGTCAGCGTGAAACCCGAACGGCTGGAGTTCTATTACAACAACGGACAGCGCAAACGCGTACCGGTACGCTGGACGGGACGCATCATTCCCGACCAGTTGTTCTTCATCTCCCATGTCACCTACTCTCCCGACAGCGTCGATGTGTATGCCTCCAAGGAGAAACTGGACAGCATCCACGCCATTTATACCGAGGCACTGAACTACGTAAACTTCCGCGACACGCTGATAGTCAACTGCGACCTGTCGCACTCCGCCGATGTCAAGGTGGTACCTCAAAAGGTACAGATTAAGTTCTTTACGGATGTGCTGACCGAGGAGACCATGGCGGGCATTCCCATCCAGTGTCTCAATCTGCCTGAAGGCAAGGTGCTGCGTACCTTCCCTTCGAAGGCAAAGGTACATTTCGTGGCAGGTGTCAGCCAGATACGCGACCTACGCCCCGAAGACTTTGTCGTAGTGGCAGACTACCGTGAGATTAGCCAAAAGCAACAAGACAAGTGCACCCTCTACCTGCGCCACGTTCCACATGGTGTCAGCCGAGCCGTACTGGATGCCAGTCAAGTAGACTATCTGATAGAAGAAGAATGAAGATAGGCATTGCAGGAGGCATAGGCAGTGGCAAGAGTTTTGTATGCAAACACCTGGCACAGCGCGGCATTGAGGTCTACGACTGCGATGCAGCAGCCAAGCGACTAATACGCACCTCACCTGCTCTCCAGCAGCAGCTTGTCAGTCTGGTTGGATCACTCGACAAAGCCGCCATGAGCCGCTTCCTGTTAGCCAGCGAGGAAAACCAGCTTGCCATCAATGCCATCATCCACCCTGCCGTCTTCGCAGACTTCAAGCAGAGTGGCATGCAATGGATGGAGAGCGGCATCATGTTCGAGTCGGGTGCCTACCAGCTGGTAGATAAGGTCGTTGTGGTGACCGCACCGGAAGCGCTACGCATCCAACGCGTCATGCAGCGCGACGGCATCACTGCCGAGAAAGCCCGTCAATGGATGCAGCGCCAGTGGTCACAGGAACAGGTACGTGAGCGGGCAGACTATGAGATAATAAACGACGGGCAGCACGACATAGCCGCTCAGATTGACCGACTCCTCCTGTGTTTTGCGGTTAACCCGCAAATACCAAAATAACGAAATAAAAAAAATAAAACAATGAAACAAACCATTTTAGCTATCTCGGGAAAGCCGGGACTCTACAAATTAGTATCACGCGCCAAGAACAGCCTCATTGTCGAGGCCTTGGACGAAACCCACAAGCGCATGCCGGCATTTGGCACTGACCGCATCACCTCACTGGCAGACATCGCCATGTTTACAGAAACAGAGGATGTACCCCTCATGAATGTGTTGGCAGCCATGCGTGACCTGGAGAATGGGAAGCCTTGCAGCGTCAATTTCAAGAAAGCTACACCAAAGGAGTTGCACGACTACTTCACAAAGGTGCTGCCCCAGTGGGATCAGGACCGTGTGCAGAACAGCCACATCAAGAAGCTTATCCAGTGGTATGACATCCTGGTGAAGGCAGGCATCACCGACTTCGAAGAGGAAATGGCACCCACGGAGGGTGACAACATTGATGACAGAAAAGAAAACCAATAACAAATGAAACACGTAGTATGCGTACATACGGCAATGGCTTTGGTAGAGCCATTGACCAAGATTTTCCAGGAATATCTTCCTGAAGTTACCGTCAACCACATTGCCGACTCGTCACTTATCAAGGAGGTCATTGCCAACAATCAAGTGACTAATGCCGTTCGGCGCCGTCTGCTCTCCTATTACAACGGTGCTGCCGATGCCGGTGCCGATGTTGTGTTCAACACCTGCTCAAGCGTTGGCGACATTGCAGACTATGGCAACCTCTATGCTCGCATCCCCATTTTCCGCATTGACCAGCCTATGGCAGCCGAAGCCGTGCAAAACTACGACCGCATCGGTGTCATCTCCACGCTGCCCACGACCCTCGACCCCACCTGCCGTCTCCTGCAGAACGAGGCTAAGAAGGCAGGCCGTCAGGTGACGCTCGTGGAAGGACTGGCTGACGGAGCCTTTGCTGCCGGACAGAGCGGTGACGGCGAGACCCACGACCGTCTGATAGCCGAAGCAGCCCAGCGCATTGCCGCACAGGTCGACATGTTCGTGTTGGCACAAGGCTCTATGGCGCGCATGGAACAGCGCTTGTCGGAGTTGACGGGCAAACCCGTACTCTCCAGTCCCGTCTTGGGCGTAAAAGGCTTAAGGAAATTCCTAGGGCTCTAACATCACACATCTTACATCTAACCCGCTCATGAAACGGAAAAACATCATCCTGACCCTGCTCGTTATTTTGGGCATGGTCACCTTCCTCGACCGCATCAACATCAGTGTGGCGGGCAGTAGCATCATGCACGACCTTGGGCTGACACCCTCGGAATGGGGATGGGTGCAGAGTGCTTTCATCCTCAGCTACGGTCTGATGCAGATACCCATGGGTGCCCTTGGAGACCGCTTTGGTCATCGCAAGATATTGGCAGTCATCGTGCTGTGGTGGTCGTTGTTCACCGCCTTCACAGGCATGGCAGGCGGACTGGCGTCGCTGCTGGTCATCCGTTTCATGTTCGGCATCGGCGAGGCAGGTTCGTCACCCTGTTCCACCGGAGTCATCAGCCGCTGGTTCGAGAAGCACGAAGTAGGCAAAGCTCAGGGCTATGTCTGGGCAGCCAGCCGCATGGGAGGTGCCCTGACACCGTTTGTTGTCATTCCCGTCATGATGTGGGTAGGCTGGCGCTCGGCATTCTACCTGTTGGGAGCCTTAGGCATTGTCTGGGCTGTCGTGTGGTATGTGTACTATAGAGATGTGAGGGGCGATGCCCCCGTTCTCATCGGTTCCCCTGATGAGGGAAGGCAGCCATCATCCACCCATCCAGAAAGGGAGGGCGTATGGCGTAGTGTTTTCTCTAACCGCCAGTTCTGGCTGCTCTGCGGCATGTATTTCTTCTATGCCTTCGGTTCGTGGTTCTTCTTCTCGTGGTTCCCCACGTTCATGGAGTTAGGGCGTGGATTCGACAAGACTGAACTGACCTACGCTGTTGCCGTACCTTTCATTATGAGCATGATGGGCAACATTGCCGGAGGACATCTGACTGATAAGCTAACCAAGAAGTACGGCATCAAGACAGGCCGTAAGGCCCTTGGATCTACCTCCTTGGCCATTTCTGCCGTCTGCATGTTCCTTGCCGCCTTCATTCCTGGCAAGATTGCCGTCTTCGTTTTCCTGTCCCTCTGCTTCGGCATCTTCGACCTCATGCTCCCTTCAGCCTGGGCGCTGTGTATCGACCTTGGCAAGCAGCATGCCGGCACTCTGTCTGGTGCCATGAATACAGCGGGCAACATTGGCGGTTTCTGCTGTGGCATCCTCTTCGGCGAACTGGTACAGCAGTCGGGCAACTACAATCTCCCGCTCTACCTCATTGCCGTCATGCTGCTCGTCAGTGCCCTGCTCTTCGCCTTTATCAATCCTGAGAAACCCATCATACAAGATAAATCAATTGGGTAAAGGGTTGATATATGTGATGTTGGCCATCGCCCTCTGTTCCTGTCATGGCCATTATCCTACGCAGTTGACGCAGGCTGACAGCCTCATAGAGCGTGGTCACTACTTGGAGGCAGATAGCCTCCTGGCTGTTTATGACCTCCAGGCCAGCAGCAGTAAGCGCAATCGGATGTACCGGCAGTTGTTGCAACTGGAGCGTAAGTTTGTGAATTCAGAACTAACGACAGAGGATTTCTCTATCACAGACAGCCTTTGCAGATACTATGACAACAGGTATACCCAGAATGAGTACGCCAAAGCACTTTGCCTTTTAAGCGAGGTCTATAAAGTCAACAAAGACTATCCTTCTTCCCTTGACATATGCCTAAAAGCCTTGCAGATAGCCGAGAAAGAGAAACTAACCTATGTAACAGGATGGCTTTATCAAAAGACAGGAGATTTATACTTCCTCCAACGTATGCTACCTGAATGTACCAACTATTATCGCAGATACTACAATATCGCCGTCAACAACCA
>CAMNIA010000036.1 GCA_946540105.1 uncultured Prevotella sp.
GCATGTGGTAGCCGGAGATGGAGATGGAGTTGAACTTAGGCATCTTCTGCGAGGTATACTCGAAGATATCAGCGATAATCTTCATCGAGAATGCAGGAGGATAGATATAGGTGTTACGCACCATGAACTCCTTCAGGATATCGTTCTGGATGGTTCCGGCCATCTCTTCGAGCTGAGCGCCCTGCTCCAGACCAGCTACGATGTAGAATGCCAGGATAGGCAATACGGCACCGTTCATGGTCATAGAAACAGACATCTTGTTCAAGGGGATACCGCTGAAGAGCACCTTCATGTTCTCCTCGTTACAGATAGACACACCAGCCTTACCAACATCGCCCACTACACGAGCATTGTCGGGGTCGTAACCACGGTGCGTAGGCAGGTCAAAGGCAACGGAAAGACCCTTCTGACCAGATGCCAGGTTACGACGATAGAAAGCGTTAGACTCCTCAGCAGTAGAGAATCCGGCATACTGACGGATAGTCCACGGACGGAAGGGGTACATCATAGAGTACGGACCACGAAGATAAGGAGGAATACCGGCAGCGAAGTCGAGATGTTCCATACCTTCCAAGTCTTCTTTGGTATATACGGGCTGAATGTCAATCTGCTCGGGCGTACGCCAGTTAGCGCTGATGCCATTCTCCTGCTGCCACTGCTGGCCATTCTTCTGTTGGATGCCAGCATAGATATCAATATCTTTAAAATTCTTACGTGCCATAATTAGATTCCGAGTTTAGCATTGTACGCACGGAGCGTTTCGAGCTGGTTTGACTTAACGTTAATAAAGTTCTCAATGCCGGCGGCCTTGAGGTCTTCCGAGCAGGCCGGAGCACCTGCGACAATATACATGGCGCGTCCGTTCAGATACTTGAAGGCGGGGATGGCATATTCTGCATACTCGTCATCACTGGAACAGATGACTACCATGTCGGCTTTCGCCTCAAGGGCAGCATCAACACCCTCTTCGACGGTCTTGAAACCGAGGTTGTCCATGACCTTATAACCGGCAGCGGCGAGGAAGTTGCAAGAGAACTGTGCACGCGCCTGGCGCATAGCCAGATTGCCTATGGTCAACATGAAGGCGATAGGCTGTTTGGGAGCCTTCTCGGTAGCCAGGCGCAAGGTCTCAAACTCAGAAGCCAGGCGCTGGGCATTCAGCGTGGGGAGCTGAGCCTCTTCTGAAGCAGAAGCGTCACAACAAGCACAAGCGTTCACAGGTTCCTTGCCGTCACTCGTTTCAGTGAAGTTGGGGAACTGGTTTGTGCCCAGGATGAACTCTTTACGCTTGGCGGCATCAGCATGGCGTTTGTCATTCGAAGCATTCACTGCATTCGTAATGTTACCTTTCAGCGCTTCTGCAAGGAAACCGCCAGCCTCTTCGACAGCGAGGAACAGTTTCCAACCTTCTTGCGCGATGGCATCGGTGAGGTGTTCTATGGTATATGAACCTCCGCTGACATCCACGAGTTTGTCGAAATGTGCCTCTTCCTTCAGCAACAGCTGCTGGTTGCGGGCAATACGCTCGGCAAATTCTGTGGGAGTCTCATAGGGCTTGTCGAATGGTGTGACAACAATAGAATCGACATTAGCGATAGCTGCCGACATCGTCTCTGTCTGAGAGCGAAGCAGGTTTACGTAGCTGTCAAACAACGTTTGGTTGTACTCTGATGTATAGGCACAAACATGCATACGGCAAGCGTCATCTTCGACACCAAACTGCTTCACGATTTGAGCCCACAACAGGCGGGCAGCACGGAACTTGGCTATCTCCATGAAGTAATTCTCGGAGACACCCATATTGAACTTGATGCGCGAGGCGGCTTCTGTTGCATTGACGCCTGCTTCAGTCAGCACGTTTAGGTACTCGGCACCCCAAGCCAGGGCATAGCCTAACTCTTGATAGATATAAGCACCAGCATTGTTTAACTGTGCGCTGTTAACATTGATGCACTTGTAGCCAGGGAGCTCTTTCAAAGCCTCAACCAAGGGTTTGGCGAACTGCAGCACAGGCGACACATCTTTCCCTTTGGAAAGAATTTTGCCGATGGGGTCATAGTTGATACTACCCTTCAGGTCTGCCAGCGGGTAGTTCTTACTCTTAAAATAGTCGACCAGGATTTCTGCCAGTTCAACGCAATGGCGCTGACAGGTGGTGAAGTTCAACTCGACGCACTGGGGCATGATGCCGTCAAGCAGGGTGTTGATGAATTCTTTGCTGACATCCTTTCCTGCAATCTTGAAGCCCAGAGAGTCAACGCCCTTATTGAGGATGTCGAGCGCTTTCTCGTTGGCAGCCTTCGCATCATCAACCTTGATGTCCTGACGTACATACCACAAGTTATTGTCTTTCTTGTTGCCACGAACGAAGGGGAATTCGCCTGGCAGCGAGTCGACAGCCTTGAGGTCTTTCAAGTCCTCGCGGCGATAGAAGGGTTGCACATTGAACCCCTCATTGGTTCTCCATACGAGTCTTTTCTGGAAGTCAGCCCCTTTCAGGTCCACTTCTATCTTGTCCAACCACTCTTGGGTGGTAGGAGCGGTAAACTCGGTAAAGAGTTTTTCTTTGTTTGCCATAAAAATTTGGATAATGTGTTATTATATAAGTGTTTCTTTGTTTTGACTTGCAAAGGTACAAATTATTTCTGAACTGACGAAGAATTTAATAAATATTTCATATTTATGAAAAATAGTTGCACAAAGTTGCACTTAATGTGCCATTTATTTCGTAACTTTGCACCCCAAAAGCGAGATATAGGTATATGGATTCTATTCAATGGTTGAAAGATTTGTTCACAGCAACTGACTCAGTAGCGCACATTGCCCTATTGTATGCCATTGTTATTGCTGTAGGTGTTTATCTGGGGAAAATCAAGATTGGCGGCATCTCTCTCGGTGTCACATTTGTACTGTTCGCAGGCATCGTGGCCGGACACATTGGTTTTACTGCCCCTACCCCAATCCTGACTTTCATACAGGACTTCGGTCTTATCTTGTTTGTTTTCATGATAGGCATGCAGGTAGGTCCAGGTTTCTTCGAGAGCTTCGGCAAGCAGGGCATACGCCTCAACATGTTGGCTACTACTGCCATTGTGCTGAACATTCTGGTAATGTTTATCTGCTATTTCGTCTTTTTCAACACCAGCGACCCTGTAAATCTTCCAATGATGGTAGGTACGCTATATGGTGCGGTGACCAACACGCCTGGTCTCGGTGCCGCCAATGAGGCATTAGGGTCGGTCTTTGGCCAGAACACTCCACAGATTGCGTCTGCCTATGCCTGTGCTTATCCTTTAGGCGTTTTAGGCATTATCGGTGCCACCATCCTCATCAGATACTTCTGTAAGATTCGTCTTGACGAAGAAGAAAAATGGCTGCAAGCCATGGATGAGACCAGCGCAGACAAGAAACCTTACAAGATGCACCTGGAGGTAAGCAACAAATATTTGGAAGGCAAGACGCTGATGCAAGTTCATGACTTCCTGAACAGAGACTTTGTATGTTCGCGCATTCTTCACGATGGTCACGTCTCCATCCCTAACCGTGATACGGTTTTTCATCAGGGCGACCAGTTGTTTATCGTCTGTGCCGAAGCCGACCACGAAGCCATAGTAGCCTTTATCGGTCCGGTCATTAAAGTTGACTGGGACCAGCAAGACCAGCCCATGGTGTCGAAACGTATTCTTGTAACCAACCCCAGCATTAACGGTAAGTCGCTGGCATCAATGCACTTCTCAAGTGTTCATGGTGTCAATGTCACCCGCGTGACCCGTCATGGCATCGACCTCTTTGCTTCTGCAGGCCTCCCCCTGCAAGTCGGCGACCGCATCATGGTGGTAGGTCCGGAAGATGCCGTCGACCGCGTTGCCAACAAGATGGGTAATAGCATACGCCGTCTGAACGCTCCTAACATTGCCACCATTTTTGTGGGAATTATCTTGGGTATCATCTTCGGCTCTCTGCCCATCGCCATTCCTGGTATGCCTGTTCCCATGAAACTGGGTATTGCCGGTGGTCCGCTGATTATCGCTATTCTCATAGGTCGCTATGGATATAAAATTCACTTGGTAACCTACACCTCGACATCAGCCAACATGATGCTACGCGAAATTGGACTGGTGCTGTTCTTAGCTTCCGTAGGTATCAAGGCAGGCTCCCGATTTTTCGAGACCGTCATCGAGGGCGATGGCGTGCTCTTTGTGCTGACGGGCTTCCTTATTACTGTTATACCTATTTTAATAATAGGACCAATAGCACGCATATTTTTCAAATTCAATTACTTTACCATCGCAGGTATGATAGCAGGTACATATACCGACCCGCCCGCCTTGGCCTACGCCAACAGCATCTGTTCGAAAGAGGCGCCGGCACTGGGTTATTCGACGGTTTATCCGCTATCGATGTTCCTGCGCATCTTCACGGCCCAGATTGTCGTGTTATTCTTTTGCGGATGAAATAATAATACACATATAGTAACAAACAAATGAAAAATTTTGAGACTCTTCGAAACCTTTTTCGAAGTATGGTGCGCAATCTGCTGAGTCTGCTCTTGCTTCTCACCGCGCTGCCCGTGATGGCACAAATGGATGCCAGCATTAAGTTGAGCGAGGTGATGACAAGGAACGAGACCAGCATGATTGATGAATACGGAGCTCGGAATGCGTGGGTGGAGATAGCAAACATCTCCCATTCTACGTATAACATCAGAGGCATGTATCTCACCACCGACCGTTCCGTCCTTGACAAGAAGATGAGTGTGCCAGAACGTGTGAAGCGCATGAGCCAGATTCCCAATGGCGACGAGCGTACCTGCCTGTCTGGCCGCCAGTTTATTGTGTTCCAACTGAACAGCAGTCCTGCTAAAGGTACCCTGCACCTTTGCGTACCTGTTGACGCTGAAAAGCCAACATGGCTAGCTCTCTACAACGGCAATGCCACCCAACTTATTGACTCCATCACCATACCTGTGCTGAAGTCTGACCAGTCATTTGCCCGCATCACTAACAATGGCACTTCTGCCGATTGGGAGATAAAATCAGCTGACCGTGTCACCCCTGGCATTCAGAACCAGACGGTCGTGAGCGAATCAAAGGTTGAGAAATTCAAGCGGGAAGACCCTTACGGCATTGGCATGGCTGTTATGGCTATGGGTATTGTCTTCTTCTGTCTGGCTCTCTTATGGATAGTATTCACGCTGTTTGGCATGTTGATGCGCCACATTGATACAGCCAAGAAGGTTGTCAACCAGCAACCCATCAAGCCCATTACTAAGACTGTCGAGAAGACGATGGAGGTAGGTCACCGAACTGGTGTCATCCTTCAGGAAGGTCTTAAGACCAAGGGTATAGACAAAGAAATCTACATGGCTGTCATTGGTATGGCATTAAAGCAATACGAAGACGATGTTCACGATGTAGAATCTGGTGTCATCACCATCAAGCATCACGAGACTGGATGGGATGATGAATATGCCCAGATGACTCATTTCCATGAGCCTGTACTGCCCACCACCCATCAGGGGCAGCACATTCCGACAGGTCCCGAACTTAAATAAATAAGGTAGAACGTAAATAATCAAGGTAAAGATATGAGCAATAAGTATCAATATAAAGTTCAAGGTGTCGACTATGAAGTTGAGATCGAAGAAGTAGAAGGCAATATTGCCAAGGTTAATGTCAACGGCATTCCGTTTGAGGTAGAACTACAGCAGCCTATCAATGCTGCCAAGCACCCCACTATTGTCAAGCCGAAGGTCGAAGCTCCCAAGCCTGTCTCTGCCGCAGCACCCACCCCGGCAAAGCCGCAAGCTGCTGCTACGGCTACTGCAGGCAATGCCCTTAAGGCTCCGCTGCCAGGTACCATCACCAGCATCAATGTGAAGGTCGGCGATGCGGTAAATGTGGGTGATGTTGTCGTAGTGTTGGAGGCCATGAAGATGCAGAACAACATCGAATCGGAATATGCCGGTACGGTTACTGCCATCAATGTCGCCGCCGGTGACTCGGTGATGGAAGGTGCTGTCCTGCTGACCATCGGATAAAGGTAAAAGGGTAAAAAAGTAAAAAGGTAAAAAGGCTATGTGGCAATTTATCGTAGAAAACTTTAATGAGTTCCTGACCTACACCGGTTTTGCCAACGTGACGGCAGGCAACCTCATCATGATAGCAGTAGGAGCTTTCTTTATCTGGCTTGCTATTAAGAAAGACTTCGAGCCGCTGTTGCTCGTCCCCATCGGTCTGGGTATTATCTTAGGTAACATCCCTTTCCGGGCTGACGCAGGACTGGAGATTGGACTTTACGAGGACAACTCGGTACTGAATATCTTCTATCAAGGTGTGCGACAAGGCTGGTATCCGCCATTGATATTCCTTGGCATCGGTGCCATGACAGACTTTTCTGCCTTGTTAGCCAATCCTAAACTGATGCTCATCGGTGCTGCCGCCCAGTTCGGCATCTTCGGTGCTTATATGTTTGCACTGGCACTGGGTTTCGAACCCAACCAGGCTGCTGGCATTGCCATCATTGGTGGTGCCGATGGTCCTACCGCCATCTTCCTCAGTTCCAAGCTATCACCGAACCTCATGGGAGCAATCGCCGTTTGTGCCTATTCGTATATGGCACTCGTGCCACTCATCCAACCTCCGTTGATGCGTCTGCTTACCACCAAGAAGGAGCGTCTCATCAGAATGAAGCCTGCCCGTCAGGTCTCACAGACTGAACGCATCCTCTTCCCCATTGTCGGTCTGCTGCTCACCACATTCATCGTGCCGTCAGGTCTTCCGCTCCTCGGCATGTTGTTCTTCGGCAACCTGCTGAAGGAGTCGGGCAAGACATCCCGTCTGGCTAAGACGGCTGGAGCCGCCTTGAACGACATCGTGGTAATGCTGCTGGGTCTGACGGTAGGCTGTTCCACCCAGGCTTCTGAGTTCTTGACTATCAACACCATTTATATCTTTGCCATTGGCGCTGGTGCCTTCATCATCGCCACCATGAGCGGTGTGCTCTTTGTCAAACTGATGAATGTGTTCCTGCCTAAGGACAAGAAGTTAAATCCGCTGATTGGCAATGCCGGTGTCAGTGCTGTACCAATGGCTGCCCGTATCTCCAACAACTTGGGACAGGAGTACGACCGCCACAACTTCCTGCTCATGCATGCCATGGGACCCAATGTGGCTGGAGTCATCGGTTCCGCCGTTGCTGCCGGTGCCCTCTTAGGCTTTTTGTCATAGAGCAAGAGTCTGTCAAAAGAAATAAAAAACCAAAGAAATTTCCATTTTCCTTTGGTTTTTTATTTTCTTCTTTGTACCTTTGCATCTGATTTTTGAAAACAGGGGCGTAGCCCAGTTGGTTTAGAGCGCTTCAGTCACATTGAAGAGGTCCCCGGTTCGAGCCCGGGCGTCCCTACTGGCATAACGAAAAGGAAACCATTTGCAGGTTCCCTTTCTTATTTCATAATAGCGCGTTGAAAGCTGTTACAAGAACAAGGAATACTCCTTGACAGTCCACGCCAACCCGCTGGCTCCCAAGACATCACGCTCGTGATTGTCAAGCGTAGAAACCAGGATTTTTACTTTATTCTTCGTGTTGTGGAAGACGTGAGACTCGAAAGACTCTTCAATAAATGGTGCCAACCACTTGTACACCTGTGTCTGCTCGCCCGTAAGGATAATGGCTTCTGGATTTACAAGTGAAGCATAATTGGCAAGTCCGATGCCCAGCATATTCCCCGTATAGCGGAAAACCTCTACTGCCAACTCGTCGCCTTTATCACAACACTCGCCAATGGCGATGGGTGTCAACTCCTGAATGTCACGCATAAGACTGGGGCGGTCGCTGCCTTCCAGCAACTCATGGGCGGTTTTGATAATTCCGCGTGAAGAGACATACTCTTCCAGACAACCTTTCCGCCCGCACCTACACTGTCGCCCGTTAGGCACGACACAACAGTGTCCTATCTCGCCTGCGAAGCCGCGATTACCCAAATGGGCACGCCCTTTGGAGAAGAAGCAACTACCTACACCACCATGCCCCAGCGAGATGGCGATAAAGCTTTCCATGCCATGGGCAGTTCCGAACAAACTTTCACCCAACGCAGTAGCATGTGCATTATTACCGACAGCCACTGCCAGCCCTATACGGTCGCGGAGCAAGGCAGCCATGGGTATCACACCCTTCCAAGGAAGATTCACGGCATGCTCAATACTACCTGTCAGGTAGTTGGCACTGGGTGCCGACACGCCGATGGAACGAATCGTCTCATAGCCGCCATTGTTCTGGGCAAGCATCACGATACGCTCGGAGAGTGCCTCAACAAAGGAACCCACCTCAGAGAAGTCTGAGGTTATCAAGCTGTCGCGAGCCAACACGTCGCCGCGCAGGTTCACCAGTGCGATGGTGGTAACATGCGTCCCGATATCGACTCCTATTACTTTTGTCTTTACTGTTGCATTCATAGTTATTGGTATGTTATGGAGCCTTTCTACTTAAACAGGGAGTACTCCTTTACTTCCCATGCCAATACGCTGGCACCAAGTATGTTACGTATGTGGTCGTCCATTGTGGAGATAATCAATTTCACATGATTCTCTATGTTATGGAAAACATGTGCTTCAAATGATTCATTGACCGGATCTATCAGCCATTTGCCGGCTTTGGTACCTGGACCAGTAAGGATAATGGCCTCGGGGTCAACTATTGATGCAAAGTTAGCCAATCCGATGCCTAATATCTCTCCAGTTCGGCGGTAAGTCTCTATGGCGAGTTCATCACCTTGTTCACAAAAGGCTTGAATGGTCTCATAGCTCAGTTTCTCTGCCTCTCTCATGAGGCTCGGCTTATCGCTTTCTGCCATCAGCTCTTGGGCTGTACGAATGATTCCCTTCTCAGCACAATAAGCCTCGAGACATCCTTTATTGCCACAACCGCATTCGCGACCATTGTGCTCGACACAGGTATGTCCGAATTCTCCGGCAAAGCCGTCAACACCGAGGTGAACCTGTCCGTTACTGAAGAAGCAACTGCCTACCCCGCTGCCAAGAGAAACGGTGATGAAGTTCTGAAGACCATGGGCTGCTCCGAAAGCGTGCTCGCCTAATGCCGTCACATAGGCGTTGTTTGCCAGCGCGACAGCCAATCCCAAGCGGTCACGTAACATTGCTGCCAACGGGATGACACCTTTCCAAGGCATGTTGGGAGAGTTGACAATACTGCCTGTGGGATTGTTGCCACTGGGTGCTGAAAGACCTACAGACCGAATACTCTCGTAACCGCCATGCTGTTCAACCAAAGCCAGGATGCGCTCGCTCAGCACGGAGACATAGTCGCCAATGAATGGATAATCAATAGAGGGGAAATCATCTGTAGCAATGATGTTTCCTCGGAGGTCAACAATAGCAATGGTAGTCTTTTTCAATTTGATGTCGACTCCCACTACCTGTTTTTTCATTTCTTCTTGTATCATAGAAGGATAGTTTTAGAGAGGGCAAATTTATAAAATAATCTCTATTCCTCCAAATTTTCGTCTAACAAATTTACAAATATTTAAATAATTCTCTTCTTTACATGGGTAATTCAAAAATATTTCGTACTTTTGCAGCGTAATATGAATATTTGTAAATACTGATATGAATGTTTTAGAACTTAGTGAACAAGAGATAGGCAGAAGGGAGAGTCTGCAGCAGTTGCGCCAGATGGGTATCAACCCCTACCCCGCAGCAGAATTTCCTACCAATGCTTTCTCCACAGAAATTGTAGAGAGTTTTCAGGATGATGCCGAGCCCCGTCAGGTAAGCATTGCGGGACGTATGATGAGCCGCCGCGTAATGGGTAAGGCCGCTTTTGCCGAATTACAGGACTCCAAAGGCCGTATTCAGGTGTATATTACGCGTGACGACCTGTGTCCTGGTGAGAATAAGGATCTCTATAATGTGGTCTTTAAGAAGTTGCTTGACATTGGTGACTTCATCGGCATTAAAGGTTTCGTCTTCCGCACACAGACGGGCGAAATTAGCGTTCACTGCCAAGAAATGACTCTTTTGTCAAAGTCTTTGAAGCCACTGCCTATCGTAAAATACAAGGATGGCGTCGCTTACGACAAGTTCGATGACCCTGAGTTGCGCTACCGCCAGCGGTATGTCGACCTGGTTGTCAACGACGGTGTGAAAGACACCTTCCTCAAGCGTGCCACCATCATCCGTACCCTGCGCCGTATCTTAGACGATGCCGGCTACACCGAGGTAGACACTCCTATCCTGCAGAATATTGCAGGTGGCGCTTCTGCCCGTCCCTTCATCACCCACTTCAATGCACTCAATCAGGATATGTATATGCGTATCGCTACCGAGCTTTACCTGAAGCGTCTGATTGTCGGAGGCTTTGAGGGTGTTTATGAGATGGGCAAGAACTTCCGCAACGAGGGTATGGACAAGACCCACAACCCGGAATTCACCTGCATGGAGCTCTATGTAAGCTATAAAGACCTGCTGTGGGGTATGACCTTCACTGAGAATATGCTGGAGCAGATTTGTACTGCTGTCAACGGGAAACCGGAAGTCGAAATTGACGGTAACATCATCTCGTTCAAGGCTCCATTCCGCCGTCTGCCTATCCTCGATGCCATCAAAGAGAAGACCGGTTTCGACTGCGACGGCAAGAGCGAGGACGAAATCCGCCAGTTCTGCTTGTCTAAAGGCATGGATGTTGACGAGACCATGGGTAAAGGTAAACTTATTGACGAGCTCTTTGGCGAGTTCTGCGAGGGTTCCTTCATCCAGCCGACATTTATCACCGATTATCCCGTTGAGATGTCACCCCTGACCAAGATGCACCGTTCTAAGCCTGGTCTCACCGAGCGCTTCGAACTGATGATAAACGGAAAGGAACTTGCCAATGCCTATTCGGAGCTCAACGACCCCATTGACCAGGAGGAACGTTTCATTGAACAGATGAAATTAGCCGACAAAGGTGATGACGAGGCAATGATTATAGACCACGACTTCCTGCGCGCGCTGCAGTATGGCATGCCGCCAACTTTTGGTATCGGTATAGGCATCGACCGTCTGGTGATGCTGCTTACCGGGAAATTCGCCATCGGCGAGGTCATGCTCTTCCCGCAGATGAAGCCTGAGAAGAAGATACCGCAGTCTACTCCTGCCGAATGGGCTGCGATAGGTGTTGCTGAGGAATGGGTGCCTGTTCTGCGCAAGGCTGGATTCAACATGATTCAGAATATTGCCACAGAGAAAGCACAAGGCTTGCAACAGAAGATTGGCGACATTGTCAAGAAGTACAAGCTCGACATGCAGAAGCCCTCGGTTGATGACATTGCACAGTGGATTGAAAAGGCACAAGCCTAATAACCAGAGAAACGGATGTACGACTGCGGTAGAATAGCCATTATAGGTGGAGGGTCGTGGGCTACGGCCATTGCCAAGATAGTGGTGGGACACACTCACCACATCGGGTGGTATATGCGCCGCGATGACCGTATCGATGACTTCAGGCGGTTGGGGCACAACCCTGCTTATCTGATGAGTGTCCATTTCAATGTGGACGAAATCAATTTCTCCAGTGACCTCAACAAGATAGCACAAGAGTACGACACGCTGGTCTTCGTCACTCCCTCACCCTACCTGAAGGGACATCTTAAGAAACTCAAAGTCCGGTTGCGCGACAAATTCATCATCACCGCCATCAAGGGTATTGTTCCCGACGAGAACCTCGTCTGTTCGGAATACTTCCATCAGGTCTATGATGTGCCTTACGAGAACTTGGCATGCATCGGAGGACCCTCGCATGCTGAAGAGGTAGCGCTGGAGCGCCTGAGCTACCTGACCATTGGATGTGCCGACCGTGATAAAGCGCAGGCTTTTGCCACTGTCATGGCAAGCGACTATATCAAGACCAAGACTTCGACCGATGTCATCGGCATAGAATATTCCAGCGTGCTGAAAAACGTCTATGCCATTGCTGCAGGTATCTGCAACGGCTTGAAGTTCGGCGACAACTTCCAAGCTGTCCTGATGGCGAATGCCGTTCAGGAGATGTCGCGCTTCCTGCAGGTTGTCCACCCCATTGAACGCAACATTGTTGACAGCTGCTATTTAGGCGACCTGCTGGTGACGGGCTACAGCAACTTCTCGCGCAACCGCACCTTCGGTACCATGATAGGGAAAGGATATAGCGTCAAGTCGGCACAGATAGAAATGGAAATGATAGCCGAGGGTTATTTTGGCACGAAGTGCATGAAGGAAATCAACCGTCACTGCCACGTCAACATGCCTATCCTCGATGCCGTCTATAACATACTGTACGAGCGTATCAGCCCACAGATAGAAATCAAGCTGTTGACCGACAGCTTCCGCTAAAGCGAGCGAAGCGAGCAGAGCCCCGTACTCATCGGTTTACCCCGTGCTCATCGGTTTACCCGATGAGAGTAGAAAGATAAAAATTAACACACATGAAGAGAACATTATTGATGACATTGATGCTGGTATTCACACTGGGCTTGATGGCTCAGAACGCAGCACCGCAGGCCGGACAAGGTAAGAAACCGGCACAGATTAAGTTCGACAAGACGACGCACGACTTCGGAGACTTCTCCGAGAAGAATCCCGTCCAGACTTACAACTTCACCTTTACCAATATCGGTGACGAGCCGCTGGTTATCAACCAGGCTCTGGCAGCTTGTGGATGTACCGTTCCGAAGTACACCAAAGAACCAATTCAGCCAGGCGAAAAGGGTGAAATCAAGGTTACGTATAACGGCGAGGGACAGTGGCCCGGACATATCAGAAAGTCGGTCACCGTGTACTGCAATGGCGAGGTACCGATGACACGACTCTATATTACCGGCAATCTGAAGAAAGCCGAATAGCAATCACCAGCTATAGCTTAATCCTATAGAACTCCACTCTTGCATCTGGAAGTAACCGATGTGTTCGTCTCGGTTATTTCCATCATCAAATCGTGGGTAGAGGAACAGGTTGGCAGAGATATACTTGGTGACCTTCAGCTCAAACTGGTTTTCCCATTCCAACTGACTCTGGTGGTAAGTGGTAATGGCAAAGAGACGCGACTTCCATGTTAGCTGGTCCAGCAGTTGCCACTTCAGCTCTCCCGTGAACTGCGAGGCGAAGTCCTCCATCGTGTGGTGGTCGCCTCGAATGCCGTTGGCAGCAGCCAGATCCTTGCGCCCTACATACCGGAAGTTGAGTGACAGCGGCAGGAAGTTCAGCGTTCCCGTCAGTTTCTTGTTGAAAGCCTCGACCTTATATTCCATACCGAGACCGACGTTGACATTCAACGGCGAGCAGAAGTCGGAGTACACCTTTCTGTCATTGGCTTTCAGACCTTTGGTAAACTGTGTGTATGCCAGCAGCTGCAGGGTATAGTACCAACGCTTGTGCGCCTGGACACCCAGTTTACTGGTCAGACGCAGCAGGTCGTTATTTGTCTTAAACTTATTCACCGTATCCGACGGCGATGTCTGCAAGCCCAGCTTCATCTCCAGTTTGTTGTCAAACGTCACCTTGTCACGGTCATTATAGTTCAACTCCAGTACGGCGGCAGCCTGTGCCGAGTAGTTGCTCTCACCACCCTTGTGCCAGTTGTCCGTGACATAGTTCTGCAGGAACTGCAGGTATCCGTCACCGGCAAACTTCCAGAAGTGGGGTTTCTGCACCATCAGCTTGACGGGTGCTGCCTCAGGCTCGTCAACAATGGGGTTCACCAGGTCTGTCAGTTCTACCTGCGGAGCCATTTCTTCGTTCACGTCATCACGCAGCGAACCCACCTTGCGCAGGTTGCTCTCGTTGTTCTTGACAAGGTCGGGACGGCGCATGTAGAGGTCCATCAGAGCACCGTCAATGGCATCGGTCACCTCGTCACCGGTCTTCGGCTTCAGCGACAGCGCCTTGTTGGCACCCGAATGGTAGAATGTCGTAGGCGCAAAGAGTCGATAGTATCGACCGTCTGTCGACTCCTTACGCAGTGCGCTATTCAACTGTTGCACGGAGTCTAACTGCTGGCGTAGCACCTGCAGAGAGTCGATATAGTCTTTCACCATTTGAGCCGTATCAGGGACTTCCACATCTGGTCCCTTCGTTGCACTGCGTTGAGCTTGCACGGATATAGTGAGCATCAGCAGCGCTGCCAATAGGATAAGTTTCTGTTTTCTCATATTGGGGACAAAGGTACGAATAA